>DASUAN010000332.1:0-15226 GCA_035763765.1 Candidatus Deferrimicrobiaceae bacterium | reverse complement strand
GACCGGAACATGGGCCCCGCCCAGGCCCCGATCCCTTCCCTGCTGGCCACCTCGGGGCTGCATCACCACCTGATCCGCAGAGGCCTCCGCACCCAGGCCGCGGTCATCATCGAAACGGGCGAAGCCCGGGAGGTCATGCACTTCGCGCTTCTGGTCGGGTACGGGGCCAACGCGATCTGCCCCTACATCGCCTTCTCCACGGTGCGCAACCTGGCGGAAAACGAGCTGCTGGAGAAACCGCTCCTCCCGGGCGAGGCGGTCGACGCCTACGTCACGGCGATCAAGAAGGGACTGCTCAAGACGATGAGCAAGATGGGGATCTCGACGCTGCGCAGCTATGTCGGGGCGCAGATCTTCGAGGCCGTGGGCCTGGGGCGGAAACTCGTGGACAAGTACTTCTGCGGCACGGCTTCCCGGATCGGCGGGATCGGTCTCCACGAGATCGCCGCGGAGACCCGGGCGAGGCACCGAAGGGCCTACGAAGGGGACGGGATCGCAAGCCGCATGCTCGATCCCGGCGGGCTGTTCCAGGTACGGGTCGACGGAGAGAAGCACCTCTGGAGCCCGGAGGCGATCTACAGGCTTCAGCACGCCGTCCGGACCGACTCCTACCGGAGCTTCCGGGAATACACCCGGCTGATCGACGACCAGTCGAAGGAACGGGCGACCCTGCGCAGCCTCTTCCAGTTCCGGAAGGGGACCCCGGTCCCGATCGACGAGGTCGAGCCGGTCGAATCGATCACCCGGCGGTTCATCACCGCGGCGATGTCCTACGGGTCGATCAGCCAGGAGGTCCACGAGACGATCGCCGTGGCGATGAACCGCCTCGGGGGCCGGAGCAACTGCGGAGAGGGCGGGGAGGACCCGGCGCGCTATCTTCCTTTGCCGAACGGGGACAGCCTCCGTTCCCGGACCAAGCAGGTCGCCTCGGGGAGATTCGGGGTGACCACGGAGTACCTGATCCACGCCGACGAACTCCAGATCAAGATGGCCCAGGGGGCGAAACCCGGAGAGGGGGGGCAGCTGCCGGGACACAAGGTAAGCGCGGAGATCGCGCGGGTGCGCCACACCACGCAGGGGGTGACCCTCATCTCTCCCCCGCCGCACCACGACATCTACTCGATCGAGGACCTCGCGCAGCTGATCTACGACCTCAAGTCGGTGAATCCCGGGGCGAACGTGTCCGTCAAGCTCGTCTCCGAGGTCGGGGTGGGAACGGTGGCGGCGGGAGTCGCCAAGGCGAAGGCGGACCTGGTGCTGATCTCGGGGCACGACGGGGGGACGGGAGCGTCCCCGCTCACCTCCATCAAGCACGCCGGGCTGCCGTGGGAGCTCGGCCTGGCCGAGACGCAGCAGGCCCTGATCAACAACCGGCTGCGGGACCGGATCCGGGTGCAGACCGACGGCCAACTGAAGACCGGCCGGGACCTGGCCATCGCGGCGCTGATGGGGGCGGAGGAATTCGGGTTCGGCACCACGGTGCTCGTCACGCTCGGCTGCGTCCTGATGCGGAAGTGCCACCTCAACACCTGCCCCGTGGGAGTCGCCACGCAGGACCCGGTCCTCCGCGCCCGCTTCACCGGGAAACCCGAATACGTCGAACGCTTCTTTCGGTTCCTCGGGCAGGAGCTTCGCGAACACATGGCGGAGCTCGGATTCCGCACGGTGGACGAGATGGTGGGGCGGGTGGACCTGCTCGAGGTCCAGCCGGCCGTCGACCACTGGAAGGCGCGCGGACTCGATTTCGGCGCCGTCCTTCTGCCTGCGGGCGACGGCGAAGACCCCGTCCGCCGCCGCGTGCGGAGCCCGGAACACGAGCTCGAGAAGGCCCTCGACAACGAGCTGATCCGGATCGCGAAACCGGCGCTGGAAAAAGGGCAGCCCGTCTTTGCCGAGATGCCGATCCGGAACGTCCACCGGTCGGTCGGCGCGATGCTGAGCGGAGAGATCACCCGGCGGTTCGGCGCCAAGGGGCTTCCCGACGACACGATCCGGCTGTTCTTCACGGGGTCGGCGGGGCAGAGCGCCGGCGCCTTCCTCGCCCCCGGGGTCACGATCCGGATCGCGGGCGACGCGAACGACT
Source organism: Candidatus Deferrimicrobiaceae bacterium (assembly GCA_035763765.1). Taxonomy (GTDB): domain Bacteria; phylum Desulfobacterota; class Deferrimicrobia; order Deferrimicrobiales; family Deferrimicrobiaceae; genus CSP1-8. Next base: position 13,143 of record DASUAN010000332.1, on the reverse strand, counting down.
ACCTCGCCAAGGGGATGTCCGGCGGGAGGATCATCGTCGTCCCGCCGCCGGAGGCGGGGTTCCTGCCCCACCGGAACGTGATCGCCGGAAACGTCGTCCTCTACGGGGCCACCGGCGGCGAGCTCTACCTGTACGGCACCGCCGGCGAGCGCTTCGCCGTGCGCAACAGCGGGGGAAAAGCGGTGGTGGAGGGCGTGGGCGACCACGGCTGCGAATACATGACCGGCGGCGTCGTGATCGTCCTGGGCGGTACCGGGAACAACTTCGCGGCGGGGATGAGCGGCGGGGTCGCCTACGTCTACGACGAGTCCGAGCTGTTCGACACGCGATGCAACCTCGACATGGTGGACGTGGAGACCGTCTGGGCGGAGGAGGACGCGAAGGAACTTCGGGTCATGATCGAGAACCACTTCCGGTTCACCGGGAGCACCCGCGCAAAGTCGATCCTGGAAAACTGGGAATCGCGCCTTCCCCTCTTCGTGAAGGTCATGCCGGTGGACTACCGGAAGGTGCTCGAACGGATGCAACTCGAGGAGTACCGGGACGACGAGACCGTATCCGCGACCGAGGAGGTCTACCGTGGTTAAGCCCACCGGCTTCCTCGAATACCCCCAGGAGAAACCGCCGTACCGGCCGGTGGAGGAGCGGATCCACGACTTCCAGGAAGTCGAGCAGTTCCTTCCGCACGACCGGCTGGAGATCCAGGCCGCCCGGTGCATGGATTGCGGCATCCCCTACTGCCACGCCTTCGGCTGCCCGGTGGTGAACCGGATCCCCGAGTGGAACGACATGGTGCACCGGAAGCAGTGGCGCAGGGCCCTGGATCTTCTGCACGCCACGTGCAACCTTCCCGAAATCACCGGGCGGGTCTGCCCCGCACCGTGCGAGGCGGCCTGCACGCTGTCGATCAACCTCCCCCCCGTCACCATCCGGCACATCGAGCTCCAGATCGTCGAAATGGGGTGGCAGGAGGGGTGGATCCGGCCGGAACCCCCCTTTCGGAAAACGGGCAGGAAGGTGGCGGTCATCGGGTCGGGCCCTGCGGGGCTCGCCGCCGCGCAGCAGCTCGCGCGCAGAGGCCACGAGGCGGTGGTCTTCGAGAAGGCCGGCCGGATCGGGGGCCTCCTCCGCTACGGCATCCCCGATTTCAAGCTGGAGAAGTGGGTGATCGACCGCCGCCTCGAGCAGATGCGCCAGGAGGGCGTGATCTTCGAGACCGGGGTCAACGTGGGGACCGACCTCTCCGTGCGTTATCTGAGGCGGACCTTCGACGCGCTCGTCATCGCCGCGGGAGCCACGGTCCCCCGGGACCTGCCGGTCCCGGGGCGCGGATTGCCCGGGGTCCACTTCGCGATGGATTTCCTGACGCAGCAGAACCTGGCGATCGGCGGCGAGCAGATTCCGGAAGGGGAGCGGATCACGGCCGCCGGCAAGCGGGTCGTGGTGATCGGCGGGGGGGACACCGGGTCCGACTGCGTCGGCACCAGCCGGCGCCAGGGAGCCCGCGAGATCCACCAGCTCGAGCTGCTGCCGAAGCCGCCCGAGGAACGCGCGCGGCACAATCCCTGGCCGACCTGGCCGGTCATCATGCGGACCTCCTCCTCCCAAGAGGAGGGGTGCGAGCGGCTCTGGAGCATTTCGACGAAGGAGTTCCTCGGGGGCAGGAACGGCGTCGAGCAGCTACGCTGCGTCCGGCTCGAGTGGTCGGAGCCGGACGAGTCCGGACCGCCCTCCTTCCGGGAAATCCCGGGATCGGAGTTCACGCTTGCCGCCGACCTCGTCCTCCTCGCCATGGGGTTCGTCCACGTGGAGCACGGTCCGCTCGTCCGGGACCTCGGGCTCGCCCTGGACCCCCGCGGGAACCTTGTCGTCGATGCCCATCTGATGACGTCCTCGCCGGGCGTCTTCTCCGCCGGCGACAGCGTGGTCGGCGCCTCGCTCGTCGTCCGGGCCATCGACCTCGGCAGAAGAGCCGCGGCCGGAGCCGACCGGTACCTGGCGGGACGGTAGCGGTCCGGGACTATTTTTCGAGAAGGATCGTGACCGGGCCGTCGTTCACCAGCTCCACCTCCATGGCGGCGCCGAACGAACCCGTTTCCACGGGCCGGTCCGTGATCCCCTTGAGCGCCCCGACCAGCTCCTCGTAGAGGGCGTTCGCCTTCCCGGGCTCGGCCGCGTCGGCGAATCCGGGCCGGTTTCCCTTCCGGGCATCGCCGTACAGCGTGAACTGCGACACGACCAGGATCCCGCCGCCGATGTCGGCGACCGACCGGTTCATCTTCCCCGCCTCGTCGTCGAAGATCCGAAGCCGGACGATCTTCTCCGCCATCCAGGCGACGGCCGCGCGGTCGTCGGCGTGGCCGAAGCCGGCGAACACCAGCAGGCCCCGGCCGATCCCCCCGAGACGTTTCCCTCCCGACGATACGGAAGCCCGGAGGACCCTCTGGATCACCGCGCGCATGGAAACCCCTCCATCGGACGTTCGGTGAACTGCACTGTACCTCTCTCTTCGGAGAAGGCCAAGCAGGACCGAAGCACGTGCGGTATCATCATACCGGAGGCCGGCTTTCTCCCGGGGAAATCGACAGGATGCGGATGCCTTACGACGACCGGTACGGGAAGGTGCTCGATCTCGCGGAGGCGATCGGAAAGCGCCGCGGCGAGATCATCGATCAGGCGGTGCGGGACATCCGGTTCACCGTGAGGGACACGGCGACGGAGGTGGACATCGCGGTCGACCGCCTGAAGATGTACGACGGCGCAAGGTCTTTCCTGGAAGACCGACGGCCTTTGGGGGGCGACGGATCGGGCGTCTCCCTCATGCTCTCCTACAACGGAAGCGCCTGGCTCAACACGGCCATCACCTCGCTCTGGATGGTGGGAAACCGGGTGAACGTGAAGTTCTCCTCCAAGGGAACCGGGATCTGCGACCTCACGGAATCCCTCTACCGGCCGATCTTCGGGGACGACATCCGCTTTTTCCGCGGAAGCGGGAAGAGCTTTCTGGAGCGTTCCCTCCGGGACCCCACCGTCTCCTCGGTCGTCGTCTTCGGCTTCGACGAAAACGTCCTCCCGTACGAAGAGGCCTTTCGCCGGACCGGGAAGAAGCTGGTGTTCGAGGGGCCGGGACAGGACCCTTTCATCGTCTTCCCCGACGCCGACCTTTCCCTCGCCCTGTCGGATCTCATGACGGCGAAGTTCATGTACTCGGGCCAGACGTGCACCGCCCCGAAGCGGATCTTCGTCCACCGGTCGCTCTACGAGGAGTTCCTCGACCGGTTCGCGGAGAGAGCCGCAAGGCTGGTCGTCGGGAAGCCGGAGGAGGAGCGGACCGACGTCTCCCCGGTGGCGAGCGACCTCGCCGTCGCCCGGATCCGTGCCCAGCTCGCCGACGCCGTGGCGAAGGGAGCGAAGATTCTCCTCGGCGGGACGGTCGAGGGGAACCTGGTCCACCCGACGATCGTGCGGGAAGCCACCGATGACATGCTCGGGATGCGGGAGGAGGTCTTCGGCCCGGTGGCGTTCACCTCGGCGTTCGAAACTAAGGAAGAGGTGGTGCGGCGTGCGAAGGACCACCGGTACGGCCTGCGGGCCGCCGTCTTCGGGGGAAGGGAGGCGGAGGAGGCCGCCGGGAAACTTGCGGGCGGCGCTTACTGCCACCCGGTGTCCGGATACACCTTCGGGAAGTTCGGGACGGTCGCCCTCAACCAGACCCGCGCCGAGTCGTGGAAGGGGGCCTTCGTCGTGAAGGCGGTCGGGGGATACGGTTACTCCGGCTGGATCTGGGAGACGGAGGACGGCGCCTTCCGGATCAAGCAGGGACCGAAGCTCCTGAGCGTCGAGACGTCCCGGAACGGGTGATCGGGCCGGCGTCGAAACCCGCCGACCCGCATCGTCTTTTCTCCGCGCCGTCAGCGGGCCGGAGCGATCCCTCCCTTGTCGTCCCGCCAGTAGGGGAACCAGGCAAGGGAGACCAGGGAGACCGAAATGTCGGTCTTCTTCGGCCGGACCTCGCACGTCTCGAGGGTTTCGGCAAGCGGATCGGCCCCCGCCAGGATCTCCTGCGTCTCCTGGTCCAGCAGGGCCTGGAGATCTTCGGCCTGCTTCTGCAGCGCCTGCACGTTCTCCTCGGCGCGGGCGACGTCCTGCGCCTCCTTCACGGTGCGCCCCGCGCCCCGGGCGGCGGTCGTCGCCCTGCCCAGCGTGGACTGGCTCACGGCTTTCCGCCCGGCCAGCGCCGAAAAGATCGTCGCTCCGAAGGAGATGGCGGTCGACAGCTTCTGTTGCGTCGACTGCGCCTTCTCCCGTTCGACCGCCTGCTCGGCGCGGCGGATCCGGTCCGTAAGGCCCGCGATCTTGGGGGCATACTTCTGCCGCAACCGTTCCACCTGCTGGTCCCGCTTCTCCCGGGCGGCCTGCGTGAGCCGGATGCGGAAATCGCGCTCCGACTCCCCGGGATCGGAGACCACCCCGAGGGACGGGCTCCGGAAAAGCTCCAGCTTCCGGTTCCGGTAGACCCACTCCTTGAACGCGGCGCCCCACGCCGCGTAGCTCTTCGGGTCGGAGGCCTCCCGGGGCAATTCGGCGTAGGAGGCGTCCGGATCGTGGGGGAACTTCTCGAGATCGCTCTCCTGGATCGGCGCTTCCCGAGCCTCCTCCCAGTCGACTCGCGAGGGACCACCGGAAAACTCCGCCATCAGGCAAACCTCCTTCTGGACGGCGACGCCGACCTTCGCATTGGCGTAGTAGACCTTGCCGATTCCCACAAGCATCGGCTCGTATTGGACGACGGCACCCTCCGCCTGCGGGGACCGGACCGGGAGGAAGAACTGGGGGATCCCGGGGGGCAGCACGGGCCGGGCGGACGGAGGCGCGGCGGAGCGCGCTTTCGCGGCCGGGGCTACGGCCGGGGCGGGCTCCTTCTCTGCCGCCGGCGCGGGCCGGGACGCTTTCTTCTCGTCCATCAGCTGCTTGATCTGCGCCCGGGTCAGGGGACCGCGCAGGTACGACATCACCCACCGGGTCTGGAAGACGACCGGGGCGTCCTCGTGGACGTTGTTCATCAGGAAGACCCGCTGTCCCAGGCCGGCGAGGATCTGCTCCATCCGCTTCCGGTCGAACCGGCCTGCTCCGCCGGCCGCCGCCCCCTCCAGCCCGTCCAGGACCCTCTCCTTGTCCCGCTCGGTCTGCAGCCTGCCGAGAAACCAGGTCCCCGTGTTCGACAGCCCCTTGTAGTCCAGGTCGACGGGGTTCTGGGTGGCGAGCACGATCCCCAGCCCGAAGGCCCTCGCCTGCTTGAGCAGCGTCAGCAGGGGGGCTTTCGACGGGGGGTTGGCCACGGGAGGAAAGTACCCGAAGATCTCGTCCATGTAGAAGAGGGTCCGCAGACTGGTCGTTCCCGACTGGGAGCGCATCCACCCGAGGAGCTGGGTGAGGAGGAGGGAGACGAAGAACATCCGCTCCGTGTCGTTCAGGTGGGCGATCGAGAAGATGGACAGCCTGGGCTTCCCCTCCGCGGTGTAGAACATCCGGTCGATGTCCAGCGGGTCTCCGGTAAGCCACGCGGAAAAACCGGGTGCCGCCAGAAGATTGTTGATCTTCATCGCGAGGGAGAACCGGTCCTTGGAGGGGAAGAAGGACTCGAGGTCGAACACGCCGATGCGGGCTACGGGAGGCGACTGGATCGCCTGGATGAACCCGGCGAGGTCGAGGTCCTTTCCCTGCTTCCAGGCGGTGTCCAGGATGGTGGAAAGGAGGATGTGCTCCCGGCTCTGGATGGGATCGGCCTCCACCCCGAGGAGATTGAGCAGGCTCGTCACCGTGGTGGAGATCCGCTCCGCCAGCAGTTCGACGTCCTCCGCGACGGCCTTCCCCGGATAGGCGAACGACTTGAGGATGGAGACGGGCAGCCCCGCGGTGCTGCCCGGCGTGTAGATGGCAAAATCCGCCGAATCCCGGAGCTTGCGGATCCGCGCCCCGTCCTGTCCCCAGTCGGCCAGCCCTTTCTTCCAGAGGGCCGCCTGCTTCGCCGCGAATTCCGGCGGGGAGATCCCCTTCCTGCGCGCCTCCTCCTCGTTGATCCAGGGAAGGAAATCCCGGTCCGAAAGATCCGGGAAGGTCAGGAACAGGTTGGCCAGATCCCCCTTGGGATCCACCACGAGGGCGGGGATGTTGTCGATCAACGCCTCCTCCAGGAGGGCGATGCAAAGCCCCGTCTTCCCGCTCCCCGTCATCCCCACGCAGACCGCGTTGGTGACGAGATCCCGGGAATCGTAGAGGACCAGATCCTCCTTGAGCGCGTTCTTCTCCAGGTCGAACTCGCGGCCGAGATAGAACACTCCCAGCTTCTCGAAGTCCTGCACGGCTTCCCTCCTGCGGAATGGTTAAGGAAGAATATACACCAAGGCGGGGGAGTCCTGCGAAGTCCGGGGGCCGGTCAGTAGTCCGAGAGAGCGAACCGTACCCCGTTTTCCGTCAGGAATCGGGCGATCAGCTCGGGATGGATCCCGATCCCCAGGTTGATCGACTGGTCCTCCTGAACCTCTTTCCCGTCCTTCTCCAGCCGGGCGATGCATCCATAGGGGTGGTGGTCGGTCCGGCTTTGGACGCCCCAGATCGTGCCGTTCGCGTCGAGGATCGGTCCCCCGCTTTGCCCCCTCAGGCCCGGGGACGACGTCTCCAGGAACTTGATGTCGTACTTCCCGTCGCGGGATTTCCCCGCATCGAGCGTCCGCGTGTAGAGCCCCTCCATCGGGAAGCAGGAGAGCGTTTTCACCGCGGGGCTGAGTTCGAAGGAGTTGTTCGCCTCCCGGAACATGGCATGGACCCTCTGGAAGGGATAGCCGAGTTTGCAGAGGGCCGTCCCGATCCCGAGATCCTCGGGGGCTTTGAAGACCGGGAAGGCGGCCCACGCGTGCCGGTCGAACGGGGTCAATCGCCCGACGACCAGGTCCCCCTCCGGCAGCTGCCGGACATCGGTGAGCTGGACGCCGTCCATCCCCCACCAGTAGGAGAGGTTGGTGATCCACTTCGGGTTTTCCGGCAGCCGCTGGATCTTCTCGAACTTCACCTCCCGGGGAACCCCCTCTTCCTGCTCGATCGTATGGATGGTGTGGTAGTAGTCGATGATCTCTTCCGCGTCCTGCTGAACCTTGCTGTACGGGAGCAGGAGGTGGGCTGCCGTGACGATCCATCCCTCGTCGTTGATCACGACAAAGGCGCCGCAGCCGCAATCGGTGCTCCGGTCGAAGTATCGCCGGGAGATCACCACCGGTCGGGTGAAGCCGGTCGCCCGCTTGTAGGCCTGCGCGAACATGGGACCTCTCCTCCCGCCGGGACTCCTCTCCCGCCTGCGACGGGGCGCAAGGGAGGGGAATCCCTTCCATCGAGGGGAAGGCACGGCCGCCGGGCCGCCTTCCGCGCCTGGTGAACAACTCCGCCTTTTTCGGGGTGAACCGCAATTACGTGGTGGATGACTGCAGCCTGACCGACGGCCTATCTTATCGGGAATCGGGGGGGAAGACAAGATCCTTTCCCCGCAGCCGGGTCCGACCGGCCTACAGGAGGACCCCGTCTTCCCATCCCACCCGGACGAGTTCCACCCTTTCCGGCCGGCTGTTGCCCAGCCCGAAAAGGGTATCGGCCGCCGCGATGTGCCGGGGGGGAGGGCTGATCGGTCTTTCCTCCCCGAAGAAGGCGTTCCGCTTGGCCTGGAGGATCCGGGCGCCCGTCGCGTCGGCGGCCACCGGGTCGACGCTCGCGATCAGGCCGCCATAGCCCCAGGTGTGCCGGCTGCTGAAATGGTGGGGACCCATGCCGTGGAAGAGCGGGGTGATCATCACCAGGAGGTTGAGCCGCGTTTTCCCCCGGACGTGCGGCAGGTGCCATATGGCGCCCAGCCGTTCGCAGGCGTTGCCGTGGTACCAGCTGGGCTCGGGGACGAACATGATGTAGTTCTTGAGGAGCGTCCCGAGGCCGGACCAGTGGTGGGTCCTCATGGGGCGCACGTTGATGAGGGCGGTGGACCGCCGGAAGACGGGATTTTGGAGCACCCCCCGGTCGTCGGCGGAGATCCTTTCCTCCCGTACGCCCGCTTCGATCAGTCGATTCCGGAGGGCGGCGTTCAGCGGCTCCGGCGTGGGTAGATACGGCCAGACATTCGTCTTGATCCCCACGACATCCTCGGGGGACACCAGCCGCTTCCAGGCGGAGGAAGGACCGGGCGACTCCAGCAGAGCGGTGACCGCCCGGTCGAGCATGCCCTCCAAAACGACCGGGTTGATCCGCTCGTTGCCGTCGAGAACGTTCTGGTCCCGCACCAGCACGACCCGGCTTTTGCTCCCCCCCCTATCGGGAGAGGCCTCCGCCAGGGGAAGACCCGCGAGTCCGCCCAGGGTGAGGGACGTTCCGGCGCGGAGAAAATCGCGCCGGGTGATGCCCTTCTTCCGGATCCCCATGGGACGACCCCCTTCCGAACAAGGCCCGCCCGCTTCCGTCCGGCAACCGGCATCCTTCCCCGGCCAATCGCCCTCGGGTTACGGAAGCGATCCCGTTTCCTGCAAAAGATCCTCGGCCAGGGAGCGGCTGTCGGCTTCCAGGATAATGGACAGAACCCTCCCCTTCCCGGCGGCCGCGGACCATTTTCCGTTTTCCAGCCGGACCGCTTTCCCCCCCTCGCCCCCGGGCAGGTAGTGGGCCAGAAATTCCCGGTGCGCCGCCCTTGCCTTTTCCTCGCCGGGGTACCGGACCAGGAGGAGCCGGGCACGCGCCTCTTGCCGGCGGTACGACGCCAGGAGGGCCTCCGTTTCCGGCCCGAGGGAAAGGAGGTTTTCATCCGACAGGTAGTAATGGTAATTGAGCAGCATGGGGTGATGAAGGTAGCGGACGCTTTGCTCCTCGAGCCCGCCGGGGGGAAGCTGGGCCAGGATTTCGGGCTTCGGGCCCCGTTCCCCGATGGAGGAATCGACCGCCCGGGCCAGGGCGAACACCGCCTCTTTTGCGCCCTTCGTCTCCCGTTCCGCGTAGATCGAGACGAAAAAGCGGCCCTTCCAGAAGGAGAGCCACCCGGGCCGGTACAGCCCTTCCTGCCCCGCATCCACCGGTTCTCCGTCCCGGTCGTGGGTGAACACGCCGAAGGCATCCGCGAAAGACCCCATGTCGAAGACGTCCAGCACGATGGGGGGCGCATCCCTGGCGGTGTAGCGTCGGGAGAGGCACCGACGCATGTTGTAGGCCCGGTACACCTCCCCCGCCCCGTCGATGTAGTCGAAGATCGTCTCCGCATCGTAGGTGCGGTCCGGGTCCTGCGCGGTCCAGACCCCCGTGCTGCGGGGAAGTGCGGCGGCCAGGGTCTCGAGGGTCGTCGCAAAGGATTGCCGGGCGAAGAGGAGGGAAAGGGCTCCGGTCGTGGAGAAAACAAGGAGGAGGAAGAGGGCCTTTTTCACGCGTTCGCCTCCCGATCGTCCGCGCAACGGGTCCCGCGCCCCGTCGCTGCACTTCCTCCATCATACCCCAACCGGTTCCCCTGGACCGTCCTGTGCCGTCCTCGCCTCTCATGGCTGGGTGCAGACCGTATTCTTCCCCTTATCCTTGGCCCGGTAAAGGGCCTTGTCGGCATAGTCCAGCAACGCGGTCGAATCCTTGCCGTCTTCGGGGAACGCGGCCACCCCCGCGCTGACCGTGATTTTCTGCAAGGGCTGCTTTTCCCTGCCGTGGAACGGGAAGGATTCGATCAACCCACGGATCTTCTCCGCAACGAACTTGCCGTCTTGTTTCGAGGTTTCGGGAAGCAGGATGACGAATTCCTCCCCGCCGTACCGCGCGGAGATATCCGATCCGCGCAGACTGTTCTTCAGGATCTTCCCGATGTCGCGGAGGACCGTGTCTCCGCTCAGGTGGCCGTTCAAGTCGTTGTAGTTCGTGAAATTGTCGACGTCCAGAAAAACCAGGGTGAAGGAGTGGTGGTGCCGGCCGGAGCGGGAAAGTTCCGCGGAGAGGCATTCATGGAAATGCCGGTGGTTGAAGAGGCCGGTGAGCCCGTCCTGGGAGGCGAGATTCCTCAGCAGATCGTTCATGGACTCGAGTTCCTCGTTTTTCTTGCGCAACTGCTCGACCAGATATCGGTTGTCCCGCGTGAGACGGATCTTCTCGGCGGCACGGTTCACCACCGAGTTCAGCAGGTCCAGTTCCTCGAAGGGTTTGAGCAGGTAGTCGTACGCTCCGGCCCGAAGGGCCACGATGGCGGTTTCCAGCGAGGCGTAGCTGGTGATGATGATGACCTCCGTCTCGGGATGCGTCTTCCGGACGTTCTCCAAGAGCTCGATCCCGCTCATCCCTCCCATCCGGATGTCGGTGATCAGGAGAGGGAAGGGACTCTTCCGGAACAGCTCGAGCGCCTCCTCCCCGCTCGTCGCGGTGGTTAGCGCGTACCCGTCCTCCTCGAGCACCTGGGTCAGGATCCCCCGGATCGACTCGTCGTCGTCGGCTACCAGAACCCGCAGTTTCTCTTTCATCACGGTTCCTCCTTATCGGACCAGCGTTTCGTGCGCACTTTGCGAAACCGTTTCCCGCGAGGCAACCGCGGCGGGCAGGCTGATGATGAATTCGGCCCCCTGCCCCGGCTCGCTTTCCATCCGGATTTCCCCCTTGTGGTCCTTCACGATCCCGTAGGTGACCGAAAGCCCGAGCCCCGTCCCCTTGCCGGCGGGCTTGGTGGTGAAGAACGGCTCGAACAGCCGGGACTGGATCTCCTGCGGGATCCCGGGCCCCGTGTCCCGGACCCGGATCTCGACCCGACCGGGGGCCGGACGCGAGGTCGTCATCTTCACCTGTCCGCCCTTCCCGTCCATGGCCTGCTGGGCGTTGATGAGGAGGTTCATGAGCACCTGCTGGAGCTGGTTGGCGTTGCCGAGTACGGGCGGAAGGTCCGCCGCGAGCTCTTTTTCCAGCCGGACGCGGTGGATCCCCAGCTGATGGTCCATGAGCGCGGCGGTGTCCTCCACGACGCGGTTGATCTCCACCGGCTCGTGGGCGACCTTCTCCTGGCGCGCGAACTTCATGAGGTTCTCGATGATCGTCTTGCACCGCTTCGTCTCTTTCTCGATGATCTTCAGGTTGTTCTGCAGGGGATGGTCCGGCTCGAGCTTGCGCAGGGCGAGCTGGGCGTATCCGAGGATCCCGGCCAGCGGGTTCTTCACCTCGTGCGCGATTCCGGCGCCCAGCTGTCCGAACGCCGCCATCTTCTCCGACTGGACGAGCTGGGCCTGGGCCTGCTTGAGCGCCTCCTCGCGGCTCGACAGTCCCTCGGCCATCTGGTTGAAGGAAAGCGCCAAGTCCCCGATCTCGTCCCGCGACGTGGGGGTGACCTGGACGTCGAACTTCCCTTCCCCCACCTTTTTGGCGGCATCGTGGAGCTGTATGATCGGACGCGTGACCCGGCGGGAGAGGAACAGGGTCAGGAGGGCGGCCCCCAGGAGAAGCCCCAGGGAAACGTAGACCAGGTTGTTCAGGAGCGTTCGGGAAGCGATGAAGGCCGCCGTCCGGGGGATCTGGGCTCCCGCCAGCACCCCGCCGAACTCCGCTTGTGCGAATCCCCCGATCATCTCCTTTTCCCCGTAGGCGTACTCCATCGTGGTGACCGCGCTCTGGGCGCTCTGGGTCACGCCGGATGGCGGAATCCAGTCTGCCTCCATCCTGCGGACGAACTGTTCCGGATCGCTGTGCGCCAGGAGTTTTCCCCCGTTGTCCACGAGGAACGTCTCGAACAGCCGGGACCGGCCCGTGATGCGGAGCAGGCCGTCCGGCCGGAGGACCGCCGACAACACCCCCTTGGCGGAGCCGTCTTCCGTCCGATAGGCGATCTCCATGGTGAACGCGGGCACGTTCTTCGACACCGGCGAACGGTCGATCGACACCCCTTTCTCCTGGATGCGTTCGAAGGACGGGGGCTGTTTCTTCCGATAGGCCAGGATCTCCTCCTTTGTCAGGCCGGCGGCCTTGAGCGCCTTGACGTCGTAGACCGCCGCCTGCTCCTTTCCGTTCTCGTAGATGGAAACGGCCAGGAAATCGCGGAAGTCTTCGGAAAACCCCTTGAGCAGCTCGCTCTTCTGCTCCCGGGAAAGGTTCCGGTTGTTCACGAGCCGGACATACACCTGGAGGCGCTCCCGGTAACTCGAGAGAAGCGACCTCGCCTCCTCCGCCGTGTTGAGGGCGACGACCGACACCAGGTCATGGATGTAGGTCTTCTTGTCGGCGTGGAAGAGATTGGCCATGGCGAAGGTGATGAGGCCCACCACGGCGGTGATGACACAGAGCAGGATGATGAGGATCTTGAAGCGAATCGGGAAACGCGTCGGGATGGCCATGTCCTTTTCCTTTTCCTAGTTTGGTCGGTACATGCGCATGGTCCGGTAGGACACGTTGCCCGCCGGATCCACGGCCTCGACGACGATCTGGTTCACTCCCCGCGCAAGTGTTACGTCGCATTCGAAGGCACCGGATTCGGCGACCGGAATCCGGTTCCCGGACACGAAGACCGCCGCCCCGGGCTCGGAGACCCCCTTGAGAAGCCCTCGCTCCTTGCCGTCGCTTCCGCCCACGGCCTCCACGCGGAGATCCGGAGGCACGGTGTCCTTCACGACCCGGAACTGCCCGGTTTTGCTCGGCGGACCCTCCGCCCACTTCTTCTTTCCGCTCACCCGCCAGTAGTAGGTCCCCTCCTTCAGGTTGCCGTGGACGAAGGAAAGCCGGACCGGGTCCTCCCGGGACACGATGTCGCGAAACTCCCGATCCCGCGCCAGAACGATCCGGTAGGCATCCGTCCCCTCCAGGGCGTTCCAGGCCAGGGAAACCTGCGGGGGAAGGGACCGGTAGTAGAAGACGGCATCGTTCGCCGGGGAGGAGAGAACGGGAGGTGGGGGAAGGGCCACGGGCTCGGAAGCGACGCCGGATTCCAGAATTGTGGTGGCGGTATTCGCATCCAGTCGGAACGTCCTCCCTTTCGCCTCCACATCGGCCCCCCCCCGGTACATGGCAAGGGTCGTGGTACGATCCGGATTCACCGTGATCAGGAACCCGGCGGAACCTCCCGCCTCCCCCCCGGAGGTGATCCGCGCCCGGGCGCCGGATTTGCCCAGTTCGATGTCG
>DASUAN010000331.1:0-9608 GCA_035763765.1 Candidatus Deferrimicrobiaceae bacterium | reverse complement strand
GACACCGGGCAGATCATCCTGTCCGGGATGGGGGAGCTGCACCTCGAGATCCTCGTGGACCGGCTGGGACGGGACTTCGGGCTCGCCGTCCGGACCGGGATGCCGCAGGTCGTCTACCGGGAGACGATCGGCGAGCCGGGGACCGCCGATGCCGTGTTCGAGCGCGAGATCGCCGAACGGCTGGTGACCGTTCGGGTCGCCCTGGAGGTTCGTCCGGGACGGCGCGGGTCCGGGATCAGGATTTCCGACCGGCTCCGGATGCTCGAACTTCCGCAGGAGGTCGCCGACGGGGTGGAGGGGGGCATCCGGGAAGGGGCGTTCACCGGCGTCCTCGGGTACCCCGTCGACGACGTGGAGGCGGAGGTGACGCACGTGGAGTTCCTTTCCGGCACGGCCACCCCCCTTGCGGCGAAGGTTGCGGCGGTGAGGGCGTTCCTCGCCGCCTACGAGAACGGCAAGCCGTACCTCCTGGAGCCGGTGATGGCGGTGGAGATCGTGGTGCCCGAGGAGTTTCTCGGCGGCGTGATCGGGGACGTCAACGCCCGGCGGGGGAGGGTCACCTCGGTCGACCGCCGCCGGCAGACGAGCCACCTCTCCGCCCTCGTCCCGCTCAAGGAGATGTTCGGGTACGTCACGTCCCTTCGGTCCCTTTCCCAGGGGCGGGGGTCCCACATGATGAAGTTCTCCCATTACGATCGGGCCGCGAAGGCCGCGCCGTGACGAAACGCCCGAGGATGCTTCTCCCACTTTTCATCCCCGCGGCGGGCCCCACGGTCGTCCGCTCCCCGATTGTGCGCCCTGTTGCTTGTGGCCTCGGTTGCCTCACGGAGGCGCCGATCGAACGAAAAAGGGAGGTGATCGAGAAGCGATGAAGAAGTTCGACGAAGCGTTCTACAAGGACCGGGTCAACACGTTCCCCTTCGTGAAGCTGATGGGGATGAAGCTTCTCTCCTCGGGCGACGGGAAGAGCGTGATGCAGTGCCGGATCCGCCCCGTGCTCCGGAATACCGCGGGAACCCTTCACGGCGGGGTGATGGGGGCGCTCGTGGACATGTCGGTGGCGACCGCGCTCCGGAGCGTCATGCCGCTTTCCCACTGGATGACCACGGTGGAGTACAAGGTGAACTTCCTGAAGCCGGTCTCGGAAGGGGTGGTGACCGCCCACGGGACGATCCTCCGCCTGGGGACGACGATCGCCGTCGGATCCGCCGAGATCCGAAACGGCGAGGGGGAGGCCGTGGCGTTCGGCTCCGCGACGTACTACATCCTGAAAAAGCCGGATCGGAGAAACGTTCCTGCTATAATGGACGGACGCTCGGGCGGGGGGAGGAAACGGAGATGACCAGGGAGGGGCCGATCCAGCCGGAGATGTTCCTCGGGGAGATTCTGCGCCGATACCCGGCCGTGCGCGGAAGGGTGAAGGAACTCTTCGGCGCGGAGTGCCTCCGGTGCAAGGCGAACAAGGTCGAAACGATCCACTACACCTCCTGGCACAAGGGGCTCGACCCCAAGAAAGTCTGCCGGGAGCTCAACGCGCTGCTCAAGCAGAAATAGGAGCGGAAGCGGATTCCGGAGGGCCTCCGAACCAAAGTTTCAGGCAAGGGAAAACCGCTCTTCCTCGACGAACGCCTCTCCCCGCGCAACCATCCCCTCCAGGTGTTTTCCCATGAGCGCCCACTCGCCGTAATCGAACCAGGGGCCCGGCCGCCCCTCGCCGTAGACGATCCGCCTCGCCACGATCTCCCCCTGCGTCCGCGGCCGCCGGAGAAACTCCCGGAGCGCCTCCTCGCGCCGCTCGATGACCGAGAGGTACGCCTCCACCTTCGCCGCGATGCTTCCCTCGTGAACGGGGTGTTCGTGCGAGACGACGTTCACCGGCGCGCCGACTTCCGCGAGCATCCTCGCCGACCGGCGGAACTGCTCGATCCCCCCGGGCTTGTCGCCGTACCAGGGGCCGAAGGCGCTCAGGTCGTAGTCCGCCAGGAAAAGGATCCCTTCCGCGGGAAAGAAAAGGCAGAGGTGCCCCGGCGTGTGCCCGGGGGCGATGATCGGAACCACCTCCGTTTTGCCGAGCCGGACCGGTTCGCGGTCCGCGAGGCGGCGGGCCACCCGCCTCGGCCGGAAGGAGAACTTGCCGGACAACAGGTCGCGGAAGAACGGCTCCTGGCCGGTCCCGGAGACGCCGTACCAGTCGAGGAGGAGGTCGAACGACTCGAGCGCGGGGGCGTCGCCTTCCGAGGCCCACACCTCCACGTCGGGGAACCGGTTCAGGAAGAGGAAGTGGTCCTCGTGGTAATGGGTCAGAAGGATCGCCGCGAGCCCCTCCTCCTCCTTCAGGCGGAGGATCTCCCCGACGTCCGACCCGCAGTCGACAAGAACGCCTCCCCCGCCGCGGAGGTACAGCGAGTGGGAATGGGGATACCGGCCCTCCTTTTCCCCTTCGATCAGCAGGACGCGCTCGGCCAGGCGGCGGATCACGGTCCCCCTCCCATGAGAACCGGGGTATGATGAACCGATGGTCGTCTCGGAACGGCGTCGGACCGGATGAAGAAAATCCTGCTTCTTCCATTCTGCCTCGCGAAGGAAGACCTGGCCGCGGTCACCCGGATGGCCGAGGAGAACGGGTATTCCCTCGTCGTGGCGAACTCCACGGCGAAGGCCCTGTCCGAGGTGCGCCGGCACGCCTCCCCGAGAAGCCGGGAGGCGGTTAGGATCGTGGGAGTCGTCTGCGAGGGGCGCGCCAAGAAGGTCTGGCTGGGTCTCGTTCTCCTCAAGCTCCGCCAGTGGGGGAAGGTGGCGCTCGGGCTGCGCACGCACCGGATCGAGCTCGCCCGGGTGGCGATCGTGGGGGGGACGAAGGCGTTTTTCGGCCGGAGGAGCTGCCGCGTGGGGTTCAACGTGGCGGACCGGGAGGGGCTTCGGCGGGCCCTCGAGGGCAAGGACACGTTCATGCGCCTGTAGTCGGGGGGTCTCCCGGCTCGGGGGCGAGCGGTTCGCCCTCTTCCGGGGCGCCGGAAACCCGGGGGGGACGGAACAGGCCTCCCCGCGCGCGGACCTCCTTAGCCGTCCGGCTTCGCAGCAGGAGCGAGCCGAGGAGGAAGAGGACCGCCACGGCCGCTCCCCCCGCGGCGAACCGGACGAGCGCGCCCGGGAACGTCTCCCAGGAGGCTCCGCCGGAGAGCGTCTCCAGAGCGTACCGTCCGCCGAACGCCGCGGCGGTGCCGGCGGCGGCCATCTTGACGTACTCGGCGATCTCCGAAATCCCTTTGCGTCCCACCGTCCTCCGCATCAGGATCCCGTAGAGGGCCACGGCGTATAGGAAAATGCCGATCGTGCTCGCGAGCGCCAGTCCCGTGACGCCCATCCGCTGGGTGAGCCAGTAGTAGGCGGGTAGGGTTACGATCCACGCGCCGGTGCCGACCAGGGTGGGGGTCCACGTGTCCTTCAGCGCGAAGAACCCCCGGGAGACGATCGTCTGGGCGCACCACATCGGGATCCCGACCGCAAAGAAGGCCAGCGCGGCCGCCGTCTGGAGCGTGTCCTCGATGGTGAACGCCCCCCGCTGGAAGACGACGAGCACGACCTCGCGGGACAGGACGCAGGTCACCGCCGCCGCGGCGCACGACACGAAGAAGACCCACCGCAGGGTGACCGAGAGGGTCTCCCACATCGCCTCCCGCTCCCCCCGCGCGGCGAGGGCGGACAGAAACGGGTAGGAGGCGACGCCGGAGGCCTGCCCGAAGATCCCGACCGGCACCTGCATGAGCCGCCTCGCGTTGTTGAGCCAGGTGATCGCCCCCGCGAGGAGGAACGACCCGAAGACCCGCGTCATCCACTCGTCGACCACCACGAGGGAGAATCCGAGCATGATCGGGATCGAGAGGCGGACGAACTCCTTCAGGCCGGGGTCTGCGAGGTCGAACCGCGGGAAGAACGCAAGCCCCGTCCGGCGGGCGCCGATCGCCTGGACGGCGAAGTTCCCCACGAACGACCCGGCCAGGACCCCCCAGGCGAATCCCGCCATCCCGATCGTCTTCCCCAGCAGAAGGCCGCCGAGGATGATCCCGGCGTTGTAGATGAGCGGCGCGGTCGCCGGCAGGAGGAATTGATTCCGCGCGTACTGCACCGCCATGAGGAGGCCCCCGAGATAGAAGAACAGCTGCGCCGGAAGGACGATCCGGGTGAGCCGGGCCGCGAGATGGATCTGCTCCGGCGGGAAGCCCGGGGCGATGAAGGGGATCAGGCGCTCGGTGAGGAACTCGCCCAGGATGATGAAGAAGAGCATGGCGATCCCCATGACGGTGGCGATCGCGGAGAACGACCGGTACCCCTCCTCCTCCCGGCCTTCCGCGACGTAGCGGGCGAAGATCGGGATGAAGGTGATCGAGAGGGCCCCCCCGGCCAGCAGGTAGTTCAAAAAGTCGGGGATGGTGAAGGCGGCGAAGTACGCGTCGGTCTCCGGGGTCGCCCCGTGCTGGTAGGCGATCACCGCGTCCCGCGCGTACCCGAGGAGGCGGCTTAAAAAAACCGACGCCATCATGAGCGCCGCGGCGCGTCCCATCTGTCGCGTGGGCTGGTGGGCCATCCTACTGAATATAATCGATGGAGGGAAACGCTTCAGCAAAAAAGGGGATTTTGACCCCGGTCCATCCCGGGCGGTCCCCGCGGTGGTATCCTGGATCGAAAGACTCGAGGAAGAAGGAGAGCGCGATGTCCCGGTTCAAGAAAAAGGAGCGTCCGCCGGCCGCCACGGCGGAACAGATCCTTTCGGTCCTCTCCGGCGTGATGGATCCGGAGCTGGGGAGGGACCTCGTGAGCCTGAACATGATCCGGAACGTGGCCGTCGCCGGCGGGGAGGTCTCCCTCGACCTTGTCCTCACCACGCCCGCCTGCCCGAAGAAGGCGGAGATGCAGGAGGCGGTGGAGAGGGCGGTGCGGTCGGTCCCCGGGGTCTCCTTGGTGGACGTGCGGGTCTCCGCCGAGGTCCAGGGCTCAAGGGACCCGATGGAGGGAAGACGCCCCGTGGAGGGCGTGCGCAACATCGTGACGGTCGCCTCGGGAAAGGGAGGGGTCGGCAAGTCGACGATCAGCGCGAACCTCGCGGTCGCGCTTCACAGGACGGGCGCCCGGGTCGGGCTCCTGGACGCCGACATCTACGGGCCTTCGATCCCGACGCTTCTCAACCTCACGAGCCACCAGCTGATGGGCGCAAACGGGATGATCCTGCCCGCCGAGACCGACGGGCTCAAGGTCCTCTCCATCGGGTTCATGCTCGAGGAGGACTCCCCGGTCATCTGGCGGGGGCCGATGCTCATGAAGGCGCTCGAGCAGTTCCTCCACGGCACGAAGTGGGGGGAACTGGACTACCTGGTGATCGACCTCCCTCCCGGGACGGGGGACGTCCAGCTCTCCCTGGTCCAGATGACGCCGGTCGCCGGGGCGATCGTGGTCACGACGCCGCAGGATCTCGCGCTGATCGACGTCAAGAAGGCGGTCCGGATGTTCGAGAAGGTCGGCGTCCCGATCCTGGGCGTGATCGAGAACATGAGCTATTTTCTCTGTCCGCACTGCGACGGAAGGAGCGAGATCTTCGGGCACGGGGGCGCCGAGCGGACGTGCCGGGAGATGGGTTTGAAGTTCCTCGGGGAGGTGCCGCTCGAGGTGACGCTTCGGGAGGCGTCCGACGCCGGAGTCCCGATCGTCTCGAGTCGTCCGGATTCCCCGGCCGCGGTCGCCATCACGAGGGCGGCCTCCGAGGCGGCGGCCGCCCTCGCGGTCCTCGCAAAGGTCTAGCGACGTCCCGGTTTTCTACCCCTCCATCGGCCTCGAGGGGTAGGAGAAGTATTCGTGGGTCTGGATGTTCGCCCAGAAATCCTCGAGGTCCTTCGTCAGCACGAGCAGGTCGTGCCGCACGCCGATCTGGTCGCGGACGTGGCCGTGGAAGGTCGCCTCGAGCTTGAAGCCGAGCTTCTCGAAGACCTTCCGCGCGCCCGTTTGAGTCTCCGTCATCTCCGCGACGATCTTCTCGAGTCCGCATTTCAGGGCGTGGAGGAAGAGCTCGTTCGCCAGGATGCTTCCCAGCCCCTGCCGCTGGTAGTCCCGGGCGATCACGGCCCGGATCGTCCCGACGTGCTTCATCCATCCCCCCGTGTTCTTGTGCAGGGTGGCGTCGGCCACGACCTCGTTCCCTTTCCACGCGAGAAGGGGGAAGACCTTGTCGTAGTTGAGCTCCACGGCCCACCGCTCCACCACGGCCGGGTCGGTGACGTTGTCCTTGAGGAAAAGACGGTCCTCCTCCGGCAGCTTCTGGAAGAAGAGCAAAAGCGCCTCCTTGTCCCTCCTCTCGAAGGGCTTCAGCACGACGGTGCTGCCGTCTCTCAACTTCACCTCTTTCGGGTATTCCTGTGCCATGGCGCAGGTCCTCCTTTCTCGGGGCAGTCGGGCAGGCACATGATGAAAGAAAGCCCCGAAATTATATGTTCCGCAGGGATCGGTGTCAATCGCGCCGCCGGCGCACGAACGCCTGCGGGACCGCCCCGTCCCGACGGACCCTTCGCGCATGCGGGGAAGTTGCCAACGGCCGGGCTTTTCCTTATAAAGAAACGATGGCCCGGGACCGCGGGGCCAAACGGGAGGGAAGCGATGGGGGGAAAGGTCGTCGTCGAACGGGAGGGGGCGGTGGCGACCGTCATTCTCTCCAACCCGGCGAAGAAAAACGCGCTCAACCTGAAGATCCTCGGGGAACTTCGGGAGGCGTTCGCGGACCTTTCCGGGGAGGAGACCCGGTGCGTGGTGCTGCGCGGGGAAGGGGGGGAGGCGTTCTGTGCGGGGTACGACATCGGGGCGATCCCGGCGGGAGGATCCGGCGAGGAGCAGGTGCTCCTGTCGAACAACCCGTTCGACGACATGATCCGCTCCCTGGAATCGTTCCCCGCGCCGGTCATCGCCATGCTGAACGGCTTCGCCTACGGCGGGGGCTTGGAGATGGCGATCGCCTGCGACCTCCGGATCTCCTCGGACCAGGCGGCCTTCGGCATGACCCCGGCGCGCCTCGGGGTCATCTACCGCCCCGCGGGGCTCCTTCGGTTCATCCACGCGATCGGGCTGCCCGCCACGAAGGAGCTCTTCTACACCGCCCGGAAGGTGAGCGCCCGAAGGGCGTTTGATCTCAAGCTCGTCAACCGAATCTGCCCCCCCGAGGAACTGTCCCAGGTGACGTACGAGATGGCAAAGGAGATCGCCGAGAACGCCCCCCTTTCCATCCGGGGGACGAAGCGGATTCTTTCGATGTGCATGGCGTTCCGGGGGCTGCCCCCCCCCGAGGCGGAGGAGGCGGAAGACTGGATTAAGCGCTGCATGGAGAGCGAGGACCTGATCGAGGGGAAGAAGGCGTTCATCGAGAAGCGGAAGCCGCGGTTCACCGGCCGGTGACCCGGTTGGGCGGAGATGCTCCTTCCACCGTCCTGCCGACAACCTCGGGGCATGCCCCCGATGGGCCGGGGCCCCTGGCTCGCGGAGGGGTCCCCTCGGCTACGCTCGCGACCTGGCGCCCGCTCGCTGCCGGTTCCGCTCGACGAGGATACTTCCTCGCTCCACAGGCCGCCTCGTCGACCCCCCCGTATCGCCTAGGGTCCCCGACACGGGGCGGGGTAGCGTCGACCGAACGACCGGGGCGGGGTTCCGGCGGATACCTGCTCCCCATCCTCTCGGGGATCCTCGCCGGGACGAGCTACATCCCCTTTCCTCCCTGGGCCCTTTTCTTCTGCTTCGTCCCGCTGTGGCTCTTCTGGCTGCGGGAGACCTCGTGGAAGCGGGTCTTTTTCGGGGGGTGGATCGCCCAGTTCGTCTTCACGCTGATCGGGTTCCACTGGGTGGCGCACACCGCCCACGAGTTCGGCCACCTCCCCTGGGTCGTCTCTGCGCTCGTCCTCCTTCTCTTTGCGGGGCTGGCGCACCTGTTCGTCCCCGCCGCGGGGCTCGTCTTTGCGGTCTGCCGCTCCCGGATGACCCTCCCCCGGTGGGCACAGCTTGGGCTGCTGCCGGCGCTTGTCGCCCTGTTCGAATACGCCTGGCCGATGATCTTTCCGTGGAACCTCGGGTACGCCTGGATCTGGGGGCGGCTGCCCGCCTACCAGCTGGCGGAATACGTCGGCTTCCAGGGGCTCTCCGCCGCGACGCTTACGTTCAACCTCGCCTTTCTCGCCGCCTGGGAAAACCGCAAGGCCGCAAAAGGGATGCGCATCCTCGGGGCGGCCCTTTTCCTCTTCGCGGCGATCAACGGGCTGGGCTGGCTGCGCGGGGAGACCCTACCTCCCCCCGACGCGTCGGTCCGGGTCCTGATCGTGCAGGGGAACATCGGAAACCTCGCCAAGGAGCGGGCGGAGCGGGGGGAGGGCTACCGGGAGGAGATCCTCGCGAGGTACCTCGAGCTGACCGCGCTCGGGGTGATCGCCCCGGAGGGGCGCCGGCCCGATTTCGCCGTCTGGCCCGAGTCGGCCTTTCCCGACACGATCTCCCGGGGGAGGATGGACGAGGGGAGCACGCTCGTTCTGCGCCGGTTCTTAAAGACGCGGTCGATCGCGCTTGTTACCGGGGCCCGCGGCTACGAGCAGGGGAGCGGAAGGAGGACCAACTCGTTCGTGGTTTTTGACGAACAGGGCGAGATGGCGGCGCCTCCGTACGACAAATCGGTCCTGCTGGCGTTCGGGGAGTACGTGCCCGGCTCCGCCCTCTTCCCGGGTCTCAAGAAATGGTTCCCCTACACGGCCGACTTCGGCCGGGGGGACGGGCCGCAGGTCAAGATCCTCCAAGGCCTGATCCTGGGCCCGCAGATCTGCTACGAGGGGCTCTTCCCCGGCTTCTCCCGCTCCCTTTCGGAACAGGGAGCGCAGGTCTTCCTAAACGTCACGAACGACTCCTGGTTCGGGACGTGGTCCGAGCCGTACCAGCACCTCTACATGACGCTCGCCCGGGGGATCGAGTTCCGGCGGCCCGTGATCCGCGCGACGAACACCGGGATCTCCGCGGCGATGCTGTCCGACGGGACGGTCCTCGAAACGTCTCCGCTGCACCGGGCCTGGCTTCACAGTTTCGACGTCGCTTACCGGAAAGAGCCGACCGCCACCTTCTTCCAGGCGTACGGCTACCGGCTCGTCCCGGCGGTCCTGTTGCTTGCGCCGGCGGGGATCCTCCTGGCGGCGGGGCGGAGAGGCAGGCGTACCGCTTCCTGATCCGGCCCCTTCCGGCGGGCGCTCCCTGTCGGCAAGCCGGTCCCGGACCAAGGCGCGGAAAGAAAAAAAGCCCGGCCCCTTTTCGGGACCGGGCTTTCCGCTTTCCATCGAGCGTGAAAGGTTGGTTCCCCGCCTCCTTGGCCTACGGGGTGGGGAACGTTAGGAACACGTCCGTGCGCTTCGTGCGGAGTTTCCCACCGTTTAGGACCATGTGGCTCGCCGCGGCGCTGCTGTCGTGGCAGTAGTAGCAGGCGGAAGCGATCGGGCTGTTCACCAGGTCGGTGTCGTTCGGCACGGTGCCGCGTTTCGCGATGATGTCCGCCCGCGTCTCGTCCGAATTCCCCGTCGTCGTTCTCTCGGTGGTCTTGATAGCCCCTT
>DASUAN010000330.1:0-7037 GCA_035763765.1 Candidatus Deferrimicrobiaceae bacterium | reverse complement strand
TCTCCTGCTGAATTACAAGTTCTCCCCGAACTTCACCACCTATTTCATCTTCTCTACCTTCGTACCGGGAGACGGGATCAAGGATCAGCTGGCGACCACGGCGGACGACACTCAGGCCATGCTCGCCTCGCTCGGTCTCGTCTGGAGCTATTAAGAAGCAGATAGGGAGAAAGGTTTTTAGGCAACGAGCCGGGGCCCGACAGGGGCCCCGGTTTTTTTTCGCCGGATCTGTCCCGGATCCGCGGTTCGCTACCGTTCCTTCCAGGCCGGATTTTCCGCGACGGCCGATCCCCCGCTCTCCTGACCTGACGGGAACGGCTCGTCCGCAGGGAGAAGCACCAGGGGCTCCCTCACGACCAGGTAATTGTCGTAAGGGGTAGCGTCCAGCCGCAGCGGGACCTCTCCCCGGATGCGGTATGTCCCCGGCGCCGCATCCTTCGTGTCCCAGAGGAAGGTCTCCCGGTAGACATCCCCCAGAACGGCCCCGAAACGGTAATCGAACGGTTTCCTCGCGATCACCCTGCCGTTGGCCGACACCTCGGCGAACGTCGTGTCGTAATAGTTGTTCACAAGGTCGCCCCAATATTGCCATACCATTTCGATTGCGACCACATCCCCGACGTGCGCGCGGGCCGGGGTGACGGCGACCTTGAGCAGAATGACGTCGACATGGGCACCTGCGTCATCTCCCATCGATCCCAGGAGCATGTTCGACCCGGCCCTATGGGGAAGACACAGGAGAAGGGCGAGAAAAAAAGGAAATATTCCAGATATTCGGAGGAAGGACCGGCCGGTTGCCATCGAGAAGGAACGGGTGCTCGGGGATCCCGACAAAACGTTACCTGCCTGTTCCTGCGGCCAGGGAGAGAAAAAGCAGATAGCTTGGTTTTTTCGGTTTGAACAGGGAGGGGGACTGCGTGGTCACCACGAAGACCCCGCTTCGGGTCGCATACAACCCCAGGATCGGGGATTCCAGTTCCGGCCCGAGGGTTCCCCGGACGAACCGGCCCTCGCGGTAATCCAGGGTCGCCAGCCAGCTTTTCCGAACATCGGCACCGATTCCCGAGACGGGGGAGCCCTCGAACGCGATGGCCACCAGCTCCAGCCGCCCGTCTCCGTCCAGATCGACGGCGGTCGGCGGGACTTCGAATGCTTCCGTGGTGAACAGCCGGTCCGCTGCGCCGGGGTTGATGTCGTAGGTCACCACGGAATAGCTTCCCCCCATCTGCCGGGAGGATTCATACAGGAGTTTGGCCCCATCGTAGACGAACAGGACGCGGTTGCGGACGAAGATAGTCTCCTCCCGGCCGTCCCCGGTCAGGTCGGCGAAAAGCGCCCCTTGAACAGGAAAGGGGGAGGAGATGGAAAACGAGGGATCGCCGATGCCCAGTCCATCCCCTTCCAGGCGCAATTCATAGATCCGGCTTCCGAAGAAGATGTCCCGGTCGAAGTTCTGGCCAAGCAGCGTTTCCCGGGATCCGTCCCCGTCCCGGTCGAAGCTCCCCACGAGGTAGGGGAACGAGTCTCCGACCGGCTCCAGCGTTCCTCCCCGGAGCGCATGCACTCTCCCGCTGATCGTCTGGCCGATCGCAGGGTTGTACGACCGGTTTTCCTCGGCGGCAATCGTTGCGGCCAGAAGGAGTGGACCGCCTGGTTGAGGCCGCCACCAATGAAGGCTCAGGATGCGCCCCCCACGGGATTCCCCCCCCGTTGCCAGGGAGACCAGTTTGTCGCCGACTTCGAACACTTCGATCCGGGTTCCTTCCGTGACGGCGAGCAGGAGCCGATTTCCATCGAGCGCGAAGTCAGCCATCCACGTGCCGTCGGGCAGTGCCCCCCGCGTCACGAAGTCCGATCCGATCGGCAGCACGTTAGATTCCTTCTTGGATTCCGGGGTTTTCCGCTCCACGGGTGCTGCCGGGACGGGGGGCGTCATGGCAGCGGGTCCGGATTCCTCTTTCTCCGCGGAAAGGTTGTAGGTCCTGACCGGGGTGTTCGGGGCCCGGATCTCGAGGGTATCCGGTCCGAACAGGAAGGAAAGCAGGGTCCTTTCCGGGATCGACGGTGCTTTCCCTCCGCCGTCCGCCTCCAGGTATTGCCATTCCAGCCCGGGAAGAACCGAGCGAAGACGATCGTAAAAAGGCCTTCCTTCCCCGGTTTGGTCGAGGAACAAAGAAGGGATCTGCTCGTAACGACGGATGACGTCTCCGCTCCTGATCTGCTCCGTACTCCCCAGGGAGCGGGTGTGGGAATACCCGGGCCGGATCCGGGTGACCTGGAGAAACCCTTTCACCCGGTCGAGGGTGCCCAGCACCTTGCCGGTGACCGGGTGGACGATCTTTTGTCCCGGTTGCACGACGCTGAAGAGATCGCCGACGTCGATCCCGTCTGCCGCCGAACGGTCGATCAGGAATCCCCCCTCGTCCGGCTGGACCACGTACCCGGAGACAGGGGCGAAGTCCCGGGCAAGGTCCTCGAAAACGGCCGCCGGTGCGGGGGAAGCAAAGACGAGGAAGGTCAGCAACAGGAAGATGGCGAATCGCTGAATCGACAAGAGAAACCTCCTTGCGCGGTGCGGATCGGTCTGTTCCGCCACCAGCCTATCGCCTGCGACGGGGAAGGGGAAGAGGGAAAAACCCGCAAGGGGAACGAAGGATGAAAAATGGCCGAGCCCCGCTTGGGGGCCCGGCCGTGGTGTCCGAAAGATCGTTTCTTTCGGAGTGGTTTAGAAGCCGTACCGGACCCGGGCGGTGGAGCGAAAAACGTCTTCGTCGCTGCCGAAGTTTTTCATCCCGTCGTCGGAGATCAGGTATCCAAGGTTGAGCGCGAACTCCAACCCCGCGTACAGCTTGTAGCTCAGGTAGGCGTCGATCTCGGTGCCGAGCGCATCCTCCCCGTTCGCCAGGTCCTCGGCGGTCTGGAGATACAGGAGGGCGGCGCCGACCTTCAGCTTCTCGCTCGCCTGGTGATCGAGCGCCAGCTTGTTGAAGAACAGCCCCTTGTCCAGGATGTGGGGCGCCTCGGTGAAGTAGTTGTCGTCGGTGAAGCCGCCCTCGAAGAAGATGATGCTGTCAAAGAAGTCGACGTCGGTGGACATGAAGTTCTCGATGTCATTGTCCCCGGGGGTGTCGTCGCCCGACGCGTACCAGACGGTGTAGGTAAGCTTGGTCGGGCCGAATTTCACCCCGAGATCGGCATGCGCCAGGTAGGCGCTGATGTCCCGGCTGACGGCGGTGTTGTCGTCCAGCGAGCCGGTCTGGTAGATCAGGTCCCAATTCAGGAAGAGGTTGCCGAAGGTAGCCGATCCGTCGATGCCCAGGGTGTAGATGTCGAAATCGACGTTGCCAAGCCGCTTGATCTGATACTGGGTGGAGGAAGAGAACGCCGTGTTGCTGTCCGTTCCGGGGTTGCGTCCCTGGTAGAGGGCGAAGAGGCCGACCTTGGCGGTCTCCGTCGCCTTGAAATCCACCCGGGCGAGCAGGGCGTCCAGGTCCTCGAAAAGATCGTCCTTCGTGTCGTCGTTGAAGTCCTCCTTGCCGCGAACCCAGGCCAGCGTCAGGTCGGTCGGACCGGCGGCGCCCTTGTACTGCACGCCCATGGCGGTCTCGTTCCAGACGAAGTTGTTGACGCTGAACGGCATCAAGCCGATCATGATGCGCGCCTTGCTCGCGACCCCCGGGAGCTGGAAGTCGGTGTAGGCCCACCGGGTCTCGATGTTGATTCCGTCGCCGCTGAAGGCGCCGCCCTTGGTGCTGCCTCCCAGCGTGGAGCCGTCGCCGAACCGGATAGCCCCGATTTCTATGGCATACACCCCCTTGACCTTGCCGTCGTCGGTCGCGGCTTCCACCCATAAGCGGTACTTGATATCGCCGAAGGACTCGTCAATGCCGTCCTTGTCGACCGCCGTGCTGCCGATCGTCTCGCTCCCTTTGAACATCCCGGCCTGGTCCGTATAGACCAAGAACCGGTGGTTCAGGTCGCCGTGGAACTGAAACTGCGCGGCAAAGGCGGAGCCTGCCAGGCCGATGGACAGCAGGACTCCAAGTATCCATACCGTCTTCCTCATCTTTTCCCCTCCTCGTTTGATTTTGATGTTTGAAACTGTCGTTACTGAACTTCATTTATCGCCCAAAAGGGCAAACCGCAGATCAGCGGCTAAACCCCAATCCGCGGATACCGACAGGACCGGTACGCCCTACAATTTTTAGAAAAGTATACTTTTTATTGAAAGGAGTCAAGATAAAAAGAATCTGCCGAATGTATCAAGTAAAAGCTAAATGAAAAACCCATGGAGGTAGGTTCTTCATCCCATTATGCAGATACATGCTTTATAGGGAATCGCATATCAAAAAATATCGGTTCGGGAAATTGGATTTGACGGTTTTGGTCCGCTTCCGGTACATTAAGGCATTTCTTCTGGGAGGAGAAAGAGCTTCATGTTCGAGAACCTTTCCGAAAAGTTCCAGGGGGTGCTGAAAAAGCTCCGGGGGCACGGGCGCATCTCCGAGGGGAACATCGAGGAGGCGCTGCGCGAGGTGCGGCTTGCGCTCCTGGAGGCCGACGTCAACTACAAGGTCGTCAAGGACTTCACCGCCGCCGTCAAGGCGAAGGCGCTCGGCGCGGAGGTCCTCTCCTCCCTCTCCCCCGACCAGCACTTCATCAAGATCGTCCACGACGAGATGGCGCAGATGATGGGGGGGGAGGCCCGGGACCTCGACCTGGCCCGGAAGCCCCCCGTCCCCGTGATGCTGGTCGGGCTCCAGGGGTCCGGGAAGACGACCTCGTGCGGGAAGCTCGCTCTCCATCTCCAGAAGAGGAAGCGGCGCCCGTTCCTCGTCCCCGCCGACGTCTACCGGCCGGCGGCGATCGAACAGCTCAAGGTCCTGGGAAGCCAGATCGGCATCCCCGTCTTCGACAGCGACCCGTCCGCCGACCCCGTCGAGATCTGCCGGCAGGCGGTGCGTCAGGCGGACCGGTCCGGACACGACACCGTCCTCTTGGACACCGCCGGGAGGCTCCACGTCGACGAGGAGCTGATGGAGGAGCTGCGCCGGATCAAGGAGGGGGTCGATCCCGGCGACATCCTGCTCGTGGCCGACGCGATGACGGGCCAGGACGCGGTGAACGTCGCCCGGGCGTTCCACGAGAAGGTGGGGCTGACCGGGGTGCTTCTTACCAAGTTGGACGGCGACGCCCGCGGCGGCGCGGCGCTTTCCATCCGGGCGGTCACCGGGGCGCCCATCCTGTTCGTCGGGGTGGGGGAGAAGCTCGACGCCCTGGAGCCGGTCTTCCCCGACCGGATGGCCTCGCGGATCCTCGGGATGGGGGACATCCTGACGCTCGCGGAGAGGGCGCAGGAGACGATCGACGAGAAGAAGGCCCAGGAGCTCGCGAAGAAGATCCGCCGGGCCGAGTTCACCCTCGAGGACTTCCGCGACCAGCTGGTAAGCATAAGGAAGATGGGTTCGATCGAGGACCTCCTGGGGATGATCCCCGGGGTGGGGGGGAAGATGAAGGAGCTCAAGGCGGCCGCCCCGGACGAGAAGGAGCTTGCGCGGGTCGTGGCGATCATCGACTCGATGACCCGGGAAGAGCGCAGCAACGCGAAAATCATCAACGGCAGCCGCCGCAAAAGGATCGCCTTGGGGAGCGGAACGACCGTCCAGGACGTCAACCGCCTGCTCAAGAACTTCCACCAGGCGGAAGGGATGCTCAAGCGGTTCTCGAAGGGGGCGGGAAGGAAAGGCGGAAAGGGCCTGCCGTTTTTCTAAAAAGCGGGGCCGTGATATCGTACATCGTCAGGATCGATACGGGAGGTGAGGAAATGGCGGTAAAGATTCGTCTGACGCGGACGGGCAGGAAGAAGCTGCCCTCGTACCGCGTCGTGGTGGCCGATTCCCAGGCGCCCCGGGACGGGCGGTATATCGAAAGGGTGGGGGTCTACGACCCGAAGGAGAACCCGCCCCGGTTCCTGGTCGACGAGCAGCGGACGCTCAAGTGGCTGCACCGGGGGGCGCAGCCGACGGAGACGGTCCGAAGCCTGCTCCGGAAGGCGGGGATCTGGAAGAAATTCCACGACGAAAAGCGGGAGAAGAAGGCCGTCGCCTGACGAGGCGAACCCCCCCAGGCGCCGGTCGACCCGGGGTGGCGAACGATGAGCGAGCCCTACATCGAGGTCGGTCGCGTGGCGGGGCCCCACGGGGTGGCGGGGAAGATCCGGGTGAAGACGCATTCGGGGGACCCGTCGGGGATCCTGGGCGCCCGGACCGTGCGTCTTTCCGCAAAGGCATCCGGAGGGGCGGAACGGGTAGGCGATTTCGAGGTGGAGACGGCGCAGCCGCGAGGCGGCTTCGCCGTTTTTTCGTTGGTCGGGATCGGAACCCCGGAAGAGGCAGGGGAGTGGACGGGCGCTTCCGTCTCGGTCTTCCGGAAAGAGCTTCCTCCCCCGGAGGAGGGGGAGTTCTACTGGGCGGACCTGATCGGATGCGAAGTGGTGGACGAGGCGGGGAACCGGCTCGGGGAGATCGCCGGCTTGGAGGAGGGGCCGGCCCACGACTGGATCGCCGTCCGGCGCGAAGACGGGGAGTCCCTCCTTCCGATGGTCTCCGCCTTCATCCGGGAGGTCGACGTCGCGGGCCGCCGCGTCGTGGCGGCCCCCCCGGAGGGGTGGTAAGGTGCGCATCGACGTTCTCACCCTATTCCCCGGAATCTTTTCCGGGCCGCTTGAGCACAGCATCCTCGCGCGGGCGAGGGAGGCGGGGCTTTTGCGGGTCGAGGTGCACGATCTTCGGGAGTACGCGCAGGGAAAGCACCGGGTGACCGACGAGCCTCCTTTCGGGGGCGGCGGCGGTATGGTGATGAAGCCGGAGCCGTTCTTTTCCGGGGTGGAGGCGATCCGGAAACGGTTCGGGCCGGGGAAGGCGGTCCTGCTGTCCCCCCAGGGGGAGCTTCTGACGCACCGGCTGGCGCGCCGGCTGGCGGCGGAGGCGCACCTCATCCTCCTGTGCGGCCGGTACGAGGGGGTGGACCAGCGCGTG
>DASUAN010000329.1:0-7953 GCA_035763765.1 Candidatus Deferrimicrobiaceae bacterium | reverse complement strand
GCTCTCGCGCTGGGGCCTGCGGACGATGTACGTGGGAAACGTGGGAGCGGACGACCACGGCGTCCTTTCCCTCTCCCTTCTCCGGGAGGAAGGGGTCGACGTCTCGCGCGCGAGGACGATTCCCGGGGCCTCCTCCCAGTTCGCCGTGATCCACGTCCAGGAGGATTCCGGAGAGCGAACGATCCTGTGGGAAAGAGATCCCCGGATCCGGATCCAACCCGAAGACATTCCCCGGGACGAGATCCGGCGGTCCCGAGCCGTGCTCCTGGACGGCCACGACGTTCCTGCCTGCCTCGAGTCGGCCCGGGAGGCAAGGGGGGCGGGGGTTCCGGTCGTTCTCGACGCCGAAAAGGTCCAGGAGGGGACGGAGGATCTGCTCCGTCTGTCCGACCATATCGTCGCGGCGTCCTCCTTCGTACGGCAGCTCCTTCCGGGTACGGAGCCCGCCGAAGGGGTCCGGGAGATCCACCGCCGCTTCTCGCCGCGCACTGCTGCCGTGACGCTGGGGGCGGATGGCGCCCTGGGGTTCGACGGCAGGGAAACGGTCCGGGTCCGGGGGATCGAGGTGCCCGCGGCCGATACCACGGGGGCGGGTGACGTCTTCCACGCGGGGTTCCTCTTCGGTCTCCTTGCCGGAGAGCCCTTTTCCGCGATTCTTGCGTTCAGCAACGCCGCCGCGGCGCTTTCCTGCCGGGAGGTCGGGGGACGCGCGGGGATCCCCTCCCTCGACGCAATCGAGCAAATCCTTTCCCGGTAGAAGGCGGCACAGGGCCCGAGGGCCGAAGCCGCAGTGCGGCTACTTGTTGTGGCGATAGAGAATGAGTCCGTGCGTGGGGTCGTACGGAGAGACGCCTACGGTGACGCTGTCCCCCCGGACAACGCGGATTTTGTACCGTTTCAAGGTCCCGCTCAGCTTCGCCGAGAGGGTCATCCCGTTCTCCAGGGTGATGATGTAGTTCCCCCCGCCCTTGGTGTCGGTCACCGTGCCTTCCAGTTTTGCAAGATCCGCTTTTGCCAAGAGATGGGCTCCTTCCGGAGGTTCTCAGGATACGGCATCAATATACCACTTTTTCAGGACGATGGGGTTTCCCGACCCCCGGAACGGTTTCTCGATCTAAAGCGGCATTCCGTCGAGACCGAGCTGCTGGGCCCGGACGATCCGGTTTCGTCCGGCCTGCTTCGCCTCGTACAGGGCTTCATCCGCCGTCCGGATGAGTTCCGTGGTCGAGGCGCCGTGCTCGGGAAAGGTCGCCAAGCCCCCGCTGATGGTCAGCCGCAGAGGGAGGTCCTGGCCCGGGATGGGAAACAGCGTTCCCTCTACCTTGATCCTCAGGTTGTCGGCGAAGATGTACGCCTGTTCCTTGTCCGCCGCAGTCATCACGACGACGAACTCCTCCCCCCCGTACCTGGCCACGAAATCCGAACTGCGGATGTTCTGGGAGAGGATCTGCCCGAGGCGGACCAGGATCCGGTCTCCCGCGGGATGTCCGTACGTGTCGTTGACCTTTTTGAAGTGGTCGATGTCGAACAGGAGGAGGGTAAGGGGTTGGGTGTAGTTCTTGGCGCGCCGGATCTCCGCCTCGAACCGCTGGGCGAAGTACCCCCGGGTGTAGACTTTGGTCAAGGGGTCGATGGCGGCACTCTGTTCCACCGACTCGATCGTCGTGGCCTGCTGGAACGCGTTGCTGAGCAGGTCCGCGATCATGGATACCAGGGGGATCTCGTTGTTGATGCGGAGGGTATCCGACACGATCACGAGGACGCCCACGACTTTCGAGTTTACGATCACCGGCGCCACGAGATCCGCGGTCACCCCCTTTTTCTCGAGGGAGTCGGGGCCCGTCGCCTGTTGGATTCTTCCCGTGAGAAATTCGTCCCTCGTGGCGACCATCTTGTTCTCGATGGCCATCCCCAGGATCCCTTCTTCGGGGACGATCCGGAGGTTCCCTTTCCAGTCGGGCGGGAAACCTACGCCTTCGATCAGGGTGAAGCGGTTCTCCCCTTTCGCGGGAGCGAAGAACCCGACTTGGGAGGCGTGGAAGAAATCCTTCGTGAAGCGGACCGCGATCGCAGGGATGGCGCTGATGGGCAGCTTCCCGCTCAGGCTTCTCACGATCATCGGGATGCTGATGGCGATCTCTCGTTTCCGGGAGAGCTCCTCCAGCGTCCTGGCCATCTCCTGGGAGAGTTCCTGGTAACTCCGCCTCAGCCGAGCGGGGTCTTCCTCCGTTCCCGTCGTCGCGGATTTCCGCATGATCCATCCGAGGAGAAACCCCAGGATCGCGCCGGCCATGGCGGCCACTGCCAGTAGGGGAGAAATCATTTCCTTTCCCATTTATTCCACTCTTTCTCCTCTCTCCGCTTCGCGTCCCCTTTCGGCGGACCGCCGGGCGGGCGCAATGCCGTATCCGGGTGACGGGAGCAGCGGTCCCCGGGGTTGAAGGATCCATGTACCTGCTTCGGAAGGTTCCCGGAATTTCTTTATCGGAAAGACGGTTTGGACCGCCGGCATCAGGAAAAAGGGAAAAAATGCTTTTCCATCGATGCGCCGGGTTCGGTGCGATAAAATGCAAAAATGGCGGTTCCTTCGAGCATCGCAATGCTTCCCGAACGGGCGGAGAGGCTCAACGCACGGCTGGCGAAGTGCGACCTCTGTCCCCGGTTGTGCCGGGTAAACCGGAAAGCCGGAGAGGTCGGCGTTTGCCGGGTGGGCTGGAACGCCGTGGTGGCCTCCTTCGGGCCCCATTTCGGCGAGGAAGCCCCTCTCGTGGGAAGCCGCGGATCGGGGACGGTTTTCTTCTCCGGATGCAGCCTTCGCTGCGTCTTCTGCCAGAACTACGAGATCAGCCACCTGGTCGAAGGAAGCGAGGTTGGTGCGGAAAGGCTCGCCGGGATCTTCCTCTCGGTCCAGCGGATGGGGTGCCACAATCTGAACCTGGTGACCCCGACACACGTGACGCCCCAGATCCTCGAGGCCTTGTCCCTCGCTGCGCCCCGCGGGCTTTCGATCCCGATCGTATACAACTGCGGCGGGTACGAGAGCGTCGACACGCTCCGGGAACTCGAGGGAGTGGTCGATGTTTACATGCCCGATGTCAAGTTTCTCGATGCGGAACCGGCAGGGCGGTATTGCGGGGCCCCGGATTATCCCGAAGTAGTGCAAGCCGCGCTCCGGGAAATGGCCCGGCAGGTAGGCCCTCTTGATCTCGACGGCCAAGGGATTGCGCGCCGGGGGCTGCTCGTCCGACACCTCGTCATGCCCGGGGATGCTTCGACGACCCGTAAGGTGATCGACTTCCTTGCGAACGAAATCGGAAAGGACACCTACCTGAATCTCATGGACCAGTACCGCCCATGCGGCCGGGCGCTCGAGTTTCCGGAGATCGGTCGGCGGACCTCCGCCAGCGAGTGGCGGGAGGCCCGGGACTACGCCCTGGAAAAGGGCCTGTATCGTCTGGACGGCTTATAGGGCCCTTTGCCCCGCGGAGGATCGAACGGTGAATCCCCTGGCCAAAGCCTATCTGGAGAGAATCTTCCACGCCGCCGTGGAGGCCGTCAACCCGGAAGCGCTGGTCCTTTCCGCCCTCCAAAGGAAGGCGGACGAAGTCTCGCTCCGGAGCGGAAGCGTGGCCGCTGCGGCCCGCTGGGACGAGGTACGCAAGGTCACCCTGGTCGGGGGCGGCAAGGCCGCCCGAAAGATGGGGGAAGCAGCCGCCCGGGTTTTGGACGACAAGGTGACGGTCGGAATGCTGGCTGTGCCGAAAGGATACGGCGGGAACGTGGGGCCGGTGGCGTTCATCGAGGCCGGGCATCCCATCCCCGACGAGGGGAGCAGGGAAGCCTCCCGCCGCATCATGGAACTCCTTTCGAAGGCAGGGGAAGGAGACCTGGTCGTTGCGCTGATCTCCGGCGGCGGCTCCTCCATGCTTTCCGCCCCGCCGAAAGGGGTATCCATCGGGGAAAAGGAGCGCGTGCTCCGCTTTCTGCTCCGATCGGGCGCCCACATCGGGGAAGTGAACACCGTGCGAAGGCACCTTTCCCTCGTAAAAGGGGGGCAGATGGCGGAGGTCGCGCACCCCGCCCGCGTGTGGGTACTTCTTCTTTCCGATGTGCCCGGGGACAACCCGGCCGACGTCGCATCGGGACCCTTCTCCCCGGATCCCACCACCTACCGGGATGCCTTGGATGTTCTCGCCCGGCGCGGAATCATGCGGGAAGTGCCGACTTCCGTCCGCGAGTATCTCGAGGCGGGGGTCGCCGGGGAGATCCCCGAGACCCCCAAGCCGGGGGCTCCGGCCTTCGCGGGGGTGACGGAGGCCGTCCTCGCGACCAACCGGACGGCCCTGGAGGCGGCTGCCGTGGCCGCTCGGAGGGACCGGGCGGCGACGATCCGCACCTTTCCGGGATTCCTGCGGGGAGAGGCTCGGGAGTGCGGGCGAGCTTTCGTGTCGGAAATGCGGAAGGTGTCGAACATGACCTCCCCCGGGAGGACGATCCTTCTCCTTGCCGGGGGGGAGACGACGGTGACCGTTACCGGAACGGGGAGGGGGGGGCGGTGCCAGGAGTTCGCCCTCGCCGCCGCGATCGCCCTGGAAGGGGCGGAGGGGATGGGGGTCCTCTGCGGGACCACGGACGGGGTCGACGGCGCCACGGATGCCGCCGGAGCGTTCGCCTACGGAGACACCTGTGCGCGCGCGAGGACCCGGGGGTTCTCCCCCCGCGCTCACCTCGACGATAACGACTCCCACACGATCTTTGCGGCGCTGGGCAACCTCTTTAAAACCGGTCCCACCGGAACGAACGTGGCGGACCTCGCGGTCGGGGTGATCGCTCCGCGGCGGCCGGAAAAACGGTGAGTCCTCGAGAGACCGCGGCGCCTTGACAGAGGTTGTGTCCGGTTGATAGATTGATTCTTAGCACTCTGCCGGGCCGAGTGCTAATTCTTTCCCGCGGAAGGGAAATTGTGACGTCGGTGCTGGACGACCGCGGGGCCCGGGTGCTCCGCCTCGTCGTCGAGGATTACATCGAAACGGCGGAGCCCGTCGGGTCCCGCACCATATCCAAGAAAATGGAGCAGGCCCTCTCGCCCGCCACGATCCGGAACATCATGGCGGACCTGGAGGAGATGGGGTACCTGTGCCAGCCCCACACGTCCGCAGGGCGCATCCCCACCGGGGTGGGATTCCGGTACTACGTGAACTACCTGCTGGCGAGACGGCAGTTGCCCCGCTCGGAACGCGACCTGCTCAAGAAGGCGACGGAAGAGGGGCTCACCGGCGGGGACGACGTGGTGCGCCAGGCCAGCCGGCTTTTGTCGAACCTCTCCCGGTACGCCTGTGTCGTCGTCGTCTCCCGGTTCTCGCACCAGGCGCTCCGCTCCATCAGTCTCCTCCGGGCGTCGAGCGACCGGATCCTGCTGGTGGCCGTGCTCCAGGGAGGCTGGGTCCAGCATCGCCTGATCGAGGAGGAGCCCGGGCTTCTGAACGAAGAGCTCGAGAAGATCAACGGGTACCTGAACGAGATTGCGGTGGGGCTCACCCTTCCCCAGCTCCGCATGAAGATCCTGAACGAGATGAAGAAGGAAAAAGTGCGCTACGACAAGCTGATGCGCAAGGCCCTGCTGCTCGGCGCCAAGGCACTCACGGAATCTCTTTCCGGGGATGTTTACATCGAGGGCAGGGCGAACATCCTGGAACAGCCCGAGTTCGCCGAGGATATGCAGAAGCTCAAGCGGATCCTTCACGCGTTCGAG
This sequence comes from Candidatus Deferrimicrobiaceae bacterium, assembly GCA_035763765.1. Taxonomy (GTDB): domain Bacteria; phylum Desulfobacterota; class Deferrimicrobia; order Deferrimicrobiales; family Deferrimicrobiaceae; genus CSP1-8. The sequence continues at coordinate 2,201 of DASUAN010000329.1, read as the reverse complement.
GAGAAGCACGTCATCCTTCGTCTTCTCGACGCCGCGCTGGAGAGCGAGGCGGTCCAGGTTTCCATCGGGTCCGAGAATACGGTGGAGGGGCTGCCCGAAATCTCGGTGGTCGCCTCGGGCTACCACCAGGGGGAAGTGGCGACGGGCAGCATCGGTCTCATCGGGCCCGTCCGCATGGACTATTCGCGGGTCATTCCCCTGGTGGAATACACGGCCCATCTCCTGAGTTCCACCCTGGAGCACCGGTAACGCCCTGGATTCCCAGCAATCGCACAGGCGGAAAGAGAACGACATCTCCACGAGAGGGATCGGTCATGACGGATAAGGAAAAAGACCCCGAGCAGGATCTCGCCGGGCCCCCCGAAGAGGTCCTTCCGGGCGAGGAGGAGCCGGCGGGGGAAGGGGTTTCCCCCGAACCGCCGTACGACGAACTGGTCCAGGTGAAAAGCCGGCTGGCCTACCTCGCGGCGGAATTCGACAACTATCGAAAACGGGTGGCCCGGGAGCAGGAGGCGATCGTCTCCTTCGGCAACGAGCGAATTCTCCTGGCGATCCTTCCCTTCCTGGACAACCTGGAAAGGGCGATCTCCCAATCGAACGACACCGGGTCGGTGGAGGCCCTCCTCTCCGGGGTGAGGATCACGTATGATCAGATCCTCGCCGAACTCCGGAAGTTCGGGCTGGAACCGGTCTCCTCCGTCGGGGAGCCGTTCGACCCGAACCTGCACGAGGCGATCGCCAAGGTTTTCTGGGAGGGGACGCCCGAAGGCACGGTTCTCGCGGAGATCCGCAAAGGGTATCTCCTGAACGGCCGGCTGCTCCGGCCGGCCCAGGTGACCGTGGCGCACGGGGCGGCGGCCGAACCTTCGGGTCCGGAGGGGGAAGACGGGCCGGGATGCGTCGGGCAAGGGAGCGCAGATGGCGAAGCGTGATTACTACGAAGTGCTCGGCGTGGAGAGAAACTGCAGCCTCGAGGACCTGAAGAAGGCCTATCGGAGGCTTGCCCTCGAATACCATCCGGACCGGAACCCGGGCAACAAGGAGGCCGAGGAACGTTTCAAGGAGGCCAACGAAGCCTACTCCGTCCTGTCGGACCCTCAGCGAAGGGAGCAGTACGACCTGTTCGGACACGCGGCCCCGTCCGGTCAGGGATTCGAGGGGTTCGGGGGGTTCGGGTTCGGGGGCGTGGAGGAGATCCTCAACGAATTCTTCGGGTTCGGCAGCGTCTTCGGCGGGTTCCGAGACCGCTCCCGGAGGGGAGCGGACCTCCGGTACAACCTCTCCATCAAGTTCGAGGAGGCGGTGTTCGGAACCGAGAAGGAGGTGGTGATTCCCCGGACGGGAACCTGCCGGGAATGCTCGGGGACGGGGGCGAAAAAGGGAACCCGCCCGGAAAAGTGCGGAGCGTGCAACGGCCGGGGGCAAGTGACTGTCCAGCAGGGGTTCCTCTCGCTCTCCAGGACGTGCGGGAGGTGTCGCGGAGCCGGCGAGGTGATCAAAGAGCACTGTCCCGCCTGCGCCGGGGCCGGGACCGTCCAGGAAAAGAGGCCGCTCAAGATCAAGATTCCCCCGGGGGTGGACAACGAGACCCGGCTGAAACTCCGGGGAGAGGGGGAGGCTGGTCGGGGAGGCGGCCCCGCAGGCGACCTCTACGTAGTGATCTCCGTAAAGGAACACCCCTTTTTCAAGCGGAGCGGAGCGGACCTGTTCTGCGAGGTGCCGATCACCTTCTCGCAGGCGGCCCTTGGCTGCGAGATCGAAGTCCCCACGCTTTCGGGGAAGAAGAAGCTCTCCATCCCTCCGGGTACACCGTTCGCCCGCGAGTTCGTCCTGCGGGGCGAGGGGGTTACGGTCATCCATTCCACCCGCAGAGGAAACCTCGTGGTGCGCATCCTGATCGACGTTCCGAAGAAACTGACGAAGCGGCAGAAGGAGCTGCTGGCCGAGTTCCAGCAGATCTCCGACGAGTCGCCGGCGTCCGTCTCGCGATCCTTTTTCGAGAAGGTCAAGGAGATCTTCGGGTGAACGGGGCCAGCCCCCGGTTGCGCAACGGGACGGGTCCGGATTTCGCGGCCGGCCTCGCGCATCGGGCCTTCCGGGAGGGGACGCTCCTCCTGCTCCTCGTGGTTTTTCTTGCGGCTCCGGCGGTGGGAGAGGAGCCGCCGCCTTTGCTGGGACCCGCTTCCCGGACGGTTCCGGTG
>DASUAN010000328.1:0-5382 GCA_035763765.1 Candidatus Deferrimicrobiaceae bacterium | reverse complement strand
CACCGGAAGATCGTCTGGGGCACCCCCGCGTCGATCAGGTATCCGGTGAGCCCGGTCGCCGCCGCCAGGAGGATGAGGAATCCGCCCACGAGTCGCGTGGACTCCGTTCCCGCTTCGGGAAACTTTCTGCGCAGGCCGACGTCCCGGTGAACGAACACCTCGACGCAGAAGGCATACAGGACCGTCAACGCGGCCGCTTCCACGGTTGTGGCGAACCCGCCGAAGATCCCGAGAAGAACGATCACCGGGAGAAGGATGTCCCATTTCGCCTCCCATACCGCCCCGCCAAGCTCGGCGAGCGAAAAGGGAGTGCGCGTGGCGCCGGAGAGGATTCCCGTGCGCACGCCCCATATTGCCAGCAGAAGGACGAGCAGGATCCCGGGGAGAACCCCCCCGAGGAACATCTTGTCCACCGGGATCCCCGCCACGACCGCGTACAGGATCACCGGCAGGCACGGCGGAAAGAGAAGGCCGAGCGAGCCCGAGGCCGTGAGGAGCCCGAAAGAAAATCGTTCCGGGTATCGCTCCGCGAGAAGAGCGGGCAGCAAAATGCCTCCCAGCGCGACGATCGTCACGCCCGACGCGCCGGTGAAGGTCGTGAAGAAGGTGCAGACGAGCACCGTGACCACGGCGATCGCGCCGGGCATCCAGCCCACCATCGCGCGGAAGAGCCGGACGAGGCGTTGGGAGGCGTTTCCCGCCGTGAGGATGTACCCCGCGAAGGTGAACAGGGGGATCGTCGGCAGCGTCGGAGAGGTCACCAGCCGGTAGATCTCCACCGGGATGGAGGCGAGAGGGACGTCGGAATATCGGAAGAGGAGGACCGCAAAGCCTCCCAGGGCCGCGAACAGGGGAGCGCCGAGGAACACGGATGCGGCAAGGACGGCAAGGGAGGCCACGAAGAGGGCACGAAGGAAGATCAGGTCCGATGAGACGAGGAGGGCGCCCGCCACCGCAAGAACCGCCGTCACCGCCCGCCCCCTCCACGTGTCGGCGGAACGGTACACCAGCCGCCATGCGACCAGGGCGAACCCCAGGGGAATCGCCGCCTCGGCCAGCCAGACGGGCAGAAGGGGGAGAAGATGCGCGCCGTCGGCCCACTCGATCCGGACGAGGGTGACCCCCGCATAAGCGAGAAGGATCGTTACGGACGCGGAAACGGATGCGGTGAAGACCGACGCGGGCTTCCGGAAGGCCTCCGGGAACCATCCCGTCAGGGCTCCGATGGACAACAGACGCCCGTCCCGAGCGGTGATCGCCCCCCCCAGGAACCCGATCCAGAGGGTTCCGTGCTGGACGAGCATGGTCGAGCCGGGAATCCCGGTCCGCCAGATCCGCCTGCCGACGATCTCCAGGATCGGCAGAAGAGCCATCCCACAGAGGATCGCGATGGAGACCGCGTTTTCCGCCCGGTGAAGGAGCGACATCCCCCCGGTTTCCGGGGGAGGCCTGCTTTCGGTCCCCCCGTCCGGAGGCCTCAAATCGCCCCCTTTCTCCGGGGTCACCGGGTCAATGCCCTTGCCGGTCCCGCGGAACTGCGGAACTCGTCCCGGTATTTCCGCACCGCGTCGAAGACGTCGGCAGGAATGATCTTCCCCCGGACCTGCGGGTAAATGTCCTCGACCATTTTCCGCCATTCCGCCTCGACCGAAGAAGAGACATGGGTGATCTTCAGTCCGTTCTCGATCATCGCCTTCATCGCTTCCTCGTTCAGGTTGCGGATCTCGCGATGGAGACGCTCGCTGGCGTCCCGGGAAATCTCCAGGATCTTCGGTCGGATCCCCTCCGGGATCTTCTCCCAGGCCCTCTTGTCGATGATCGTGGCGCCGGTGAGCGGCGCCCACTTGAGGTCGGCCATGTGCGGGGCGAGGGCGAACCACTGGAAGGCGAGCGCGGCAAGGGGTGTCGCGTTGAATGCGTCGATCAGGCCCGTCTGCAGGCCGGGAAGGATGTCCACGACCGATATCGGGACGGGGCGGAACCCCGCTTCCTTGTAAAGCTGCGTGAGGGGGACATCCCCGGCGCCGATATACAGCTTCATCTCCTTCATCTCCGAGGGGCGCGTGAAGGCCTCCCTAGCGAAGAAGTGGACCCAGCCGGCGTCCCCCCAGTTGAGGACGAGGAATCCCTTCTCCTCGAGGCGCTTTTCCAGCAGAGGGGAGAGACGGTTGCGGACGTAGCGAAACTCCTCGTCGGAGGAGAACATCATCGGCACGTGCAGGCCGTAGAAGGAGCGGTCGAGGAAGGCAAGCCCCATGCCCGTGATCGCCGCGGCCTGCAGCTGTCCCACCCGCATCTTTCGAAGCATCGCATCCTCGTCCCCCACCACACCGCCGGGATAGATGCGCAGGACGACCGTCCCCCCCGAGACCGTTTCCCACTCCTTTCCCATTTCCAGCAGGACACGGTGCCAGGACGACCCTTCCGGGGCGAGGGTCGCCATCTTGATGACCATGGGCCCGCCGTATGCCGCACGGAGGGAGAAAAGAAAGAGGAGGATCGCAACCCCCGCCGCCTTATTCCAGAAAGAGCTCATCCACCCTCCCTTCGAGCCATCGCGCCTTGCGCTGGGCCAGGAGATTGGCCAGCCGGAACTCCGGGGCCTCCGTTCGGGCGTCGAAGGCGAGCGCCCGGGAAAGAAGTTCCAGGAACTCCTTCCGGTTCTGCGTTCTCACGGAGACCGTCTCGGCAAACGTCACCAGGGGGGAGATCTTCCTCCCGCCGCCGAGCTCCATCGCACGCCCGAAGTGTTCCCTCGCCTTGTCCAGGGACCCCCCCATCGCCTCGGAACGCCCCCCCTCGAACGCGAGGAAATATTCGTGGATCGCGCCGTGATCGTAATCCTCCTGCAGCGCGAGGGCCCGGCGCATGAGGAATTCGCACCGGGGCAGATCCGCGAGCATGTGGGGGGCGCCCCCCGAAAGCGAGATCCGGAGGCTCCAGGAGGCGGCGGTCCAGAAAAGCAGGGGGACATCCTCCGTTTCCGCCATCGCCAACGCTTTTCCCGGATCTGCGAGAAGCCGTTCCCGGAACCCGGGATGGGCGACCTCGAGACCTCTCATGCCATACTCCTTCGCCCGCTGGAGGAGGCGCCTCGCCCGTTCCTTTCCGGCGGCCGCCCGCTCCGGATCGTTCTCCTCGACCGCGTCCTGCCAGACAAATGCGGAGGCGTACTGCGTGAACCCCCGGCTCAGGGAGACGAGAAGCGCCTCGTTCCCCGGTTCCTGGGATAAAAGGACCTCCTGCGCCTTCAGCGCGAAGGGAACGGCCTCCCGCACCAGTTCCGGGTCGTCGTCCGCCGCGAAAACGTTCCCGCTGGACGACATGGCGTTCGCCATCCGTTGGACGAGGTAGGCCCGGGGGGAGCACCCCCCGGAGAACACCGCGACGAGCAGAACGGCCAGCGTCGAAAGGGACCGAATCCTACGGTTCGTTGGATGCCTCCTTCCGGGACCCGTTTCCCAGGACCTCGCTCACCATCTGCCCGAGTTCCCGGCGGCGGAACGGCTTCCGGAGATATCCCGAAAATCCCGACGCCGCGGCCTCCTCGGTCCCGCCCCGGTCCTGGTACCCGCTGGCCAGGACCACCTTGACGGAAGGGGAGATCCGGCGGATCTCGGCGAACGCCTCGTCTCCCCTCATCCCGGGCATCATCATGTCGAGAAGGACGAGGCCGATCTCCCCGCCGCGCTCCCGGTAGAGGCGGACCGCCTCCCTTCCGTCCCGGGCTTCCAGGACGCGGTAGCCGAAGGATTCCAGCATGGCTCGGACCATGGCCCGCACGTCGTCTTCGTCGTCGGCGACCAAAATCGTTTCCGTCCCGCAAAGGGAGAGCGGCTCGATCTCCTTCGGCACGGCGGGTTCCCCCGCCGCGAGGGGAAGGGAGACGGCGAAGGAGGTCCCCACCCCGACTTCCGAGGTCACCCGGATCGATCCCCCGTGGCTCTCCACGATGCCGCGGACCGCGGCCAGCCCCATGCCGCGACCGATGAATTTCGTCGAGTAGAACGGTTCGAAGATCCGCGACGCCGTTTCCGCATCCATGCCGCACCCCGTATCCGACACCTCGAGCACCATCCGCCTCCCCGCGGAAACCGATCCGGGGCCGATCGTCTGCTCCGCCCCTTTTCCCGTCGGCGGAAAGGGAGCGGAAAGCGGTTCGGGGGGAACCTCCTCCACCCGGGTCCGGAGAGTGAGAACCCCTCCGTCGGGCATCGCCTCCGCGGCGTTCAGGCACAGGCTCATGATCACCTGCTTCCACTGGACGGCGTCCGCGAGGATCGCAGGTTCCTCCCCGGCGAGATCGAGGCGCACCTCCACCGCCGGGGGAAGGGCCGCCTTGAGGACCCGGATGTCCTCCCGGACGATCCGGTTGACCGGCAGGATCTCCGGGCTATGCTTCCCCCGGCCGGCGTAGGCCAACAGCTGCCGGGTAAGTTCCGCCGCCCGGCTTCCCATCCGGTCGATGATCTCGAGATACCCGGCCGCCTCGTCGTTTCCCGCGAGCAGCAAGGACAGCATCTCCGCCGTCCCGGTAATCCCCAGGAGCAGATTGTTGAACTCGTGGGCTACTCCCGCCGCCAGCATCCCGATCGTCTCCAGTTTCTGGCTCTCGAAGAGGAGCCTTTCCATCGCCTTGCGTTCCGTGATATCGCGCGTGATCCGGAGGATGCGGGAATCCCCCCCCCGGCCGCCGGGCACGATCGAGGAAACCGTCTCCACCTCCGCGAAATCCCCCCCCTTCTTCCGAAGGCGATGCTCCATCGTCACCGCGGAAACCTCTCCGGCGGCGAGCCGACGGTTCGCTTCAGTCACCTTCGCCTGGTCCTCCGGGAGCAGGAAGGCCTCGCCCCCGCAACCAACCATCTCCTCGGGGCGGTAGCCGAGCATCCGGCGCGCCGCGGGGCTCGCGTAGAGATATCTTCCGGACAGGTCGTGCAGGGAAATGAAGTCGAGGGCGTTGTCGGCGACGAAGCGGTAGCGCGCCTCGGAGGCCCGAAGCTTTTCCTCCACCTTCCGGCGTTCGAGGGCCGCGGAGAGGATCGAAACCACGGCCCCCGCAATGCGCAATCCGTCCGGCTCCCATTTCCGGGGAGAGCCGTATCCGTGGAGGGCGAGCAGGCCGACCAGGCCGGTGCCGAATTTCAGGGGGGCGAGGAGCAGGGACCGCACGGAGTGCGGCTCGTGGAGAATCCGGACCGGGTCATCCGGGGGCAGGGCCAGCAGGTCGTGGACCGCCACGGTTCCATGGGCACGCAGGTGCTCGAGCGCGGCGGTCCAGCGGGGGTGCGGGGCATACATTGCCCGGAGATCCGGCCACTCCTCGGACCCCGTGAAATGATGAACCTCCGCCCCGCCGCCCCCCTCCCGGAACGACACCAG
>DASUAN010000327.1:0-2451 GCA_035763765.1 Candidatus Deferrimicrobiaceae bacterium | reverse complement strand
GCTCGATCTGTGGAGGGTGAGCGGCCACCTCGACTACTACCGGCAGAGCATGTTCTCCTCCATCGGGGTGGAAGGGCAGGAGTACCAGATCAAGCCGATGAACTGCCCGTTCCACATCCAGATCTACAAGACCCGGATGCGGTCCTATCGCGATCTGCCCGTTCGGTACGCCGAACTCGGGACGGTGTACCGGTACGAGCCCTCCGGGACGCTCCACGGGCTGATGCGGGTGCGGGGGTTCACCCAGGATGACGCGCACCTCTTCCTGCGCCCCGACCAGCTGGACGAGGAGATCTACTCCCTTCTCGATTTCACGCTCTTCGTGCTGCGGCGGTTCGGGTTCGACCGGTACGAGATCTATCTTTCCACGCGGCCGGAAAAGTACGCCGGCACGGTGGAGAACTGGTCGAAAGCGGAAGCCGCGCTCCGGCGCGCGCTCGAACGGAAGGGACTTTTGTACGAGGTGGACCCGGGGGAGGGCGTGTTCTACGGACCGAAGATCGACATCAAGATCAAGGACGTCCTCGGCCGCGCCTGGCAGTGCTCGACGATCCAGGTCGATTTCAACAACCCGGAACGGTTCGACGTGACGTTCATCGGGGACGACGGAGCGGCGCACCCGGCGATCATGATCCACCGGGCGCTCATGGGCTCCCTGGAGAGGTTCTTCGGGGTCCTCGTCGAGCATTACGCCGGAGCGTTCCCCCTCTGGCTGGCGCCGGTCCAGGTCGATGTCCTCCCCGTCACGGACCGCCACAACGGGTATGCCCGGGAGGTGGCCGCTTCGCTTCGCAGCGCGGGCTACCGGGCCGAGGGGGACTTCCGGAACGAGAAACTCGGCTACAAGATCCGCGAGTCCCAGTTGCGAAAGGTCCCCTACGCGCTCGTGATCGGCGACCGGGAAGCGGAACAGAAGCAGGTATCGCCGCGGAGGCGGGGGGGGGAACAGCTTCTCGCGATGTCCGTCGAGGAGTTTCTCGGGACGCTGCGGAAGGAAACCGACAACCCGGAAGGATAAAGGAGGGAGCCATCGTAAAGGAATCGAGAACGAACGAACAGATCCGCATCCCCAGGGTCCGCCTCGTGGGGGTCGACGGGGAGCAGCTGGGCATCGTTTCCACCGAGGAGGCGATGCAGAAAGCGAGGGCCCTCGATCTCGACCTTGTCGAGGTGGCGCCGGGCGCGGATCCGCCCGTCTGCCGGATCATGGATTACGGAAAGTTCAAGTACATGCAGAGCAAACGGGAGCAGGAAGCGCGAAAAAAGCAGACCGTCATCCAGGTCAAGGAGATCAAGGTCCGGCCCAAGACCGACGAGCACGACTTGAACGTCAAGATCCGGCACATCCGGAGGTTCCTCGAGGACGGGGACAAGGTGAAGGTGACGGTCCGTTTCCGGGGCCGGGAGATGTCCTACGCGTCCCAGAGCGGATTCGAAATGCTCAAGCATATCGTGTCGGAGGTCGCCGACCTTTCCAAAGTCGAGAGCCCTCCGAAGATGGAGGGGAGGACGATGATGACGATCGTCGCCCCGAACGCGCAGAAGCGGAAAGCGGGGAAAGCCGAGAAAGCCGAGAAAGCCTTGAAATCGGAGGGAAGGACGTCCCCTCCGGCGAAGAAGGAGCAGGCGGCCCCGGCGGAAAAACAGGAGGAACGGTGATGCCGAAGATGAAGACCAACCGCGGGGCGAGAAAGCGATTCTCCGCGACGGGAAGGGGAGGGATCAAGCGGGCCAAGACGGGGAAGAGCCACATCCTGACCGGGAAGACGAGAAAGCGGAAGCGGAATCTCCGGAAGTCCGCGCTGGTCAACGCGACGAACGAACGATCGATCCGACGCCTGCTGCCGTACCTGTAGGCGAGGAGAGGAAGAGGTAGAAGGCCATGCCACGCGTCAAGAGAGCGGTACATTCGCACAAGAAGCGACGGAAGGTATTGAAGGCCGCGAAGGGATACCGGGGAGGCCACGGGAGGCTGCTCCGCTCCGCCAAGGAGGCCGTCGCGCGCGCGCTGCAGTACGCCTACCGGGACCGGCGGACGAAGAAACGGGAGTTCCGTGCGCTCTGGATCACCCGGGTGAACGCCGCGGCCCGCGAGAACGGACTTTCCTACAGCCAGTTCGTCTTCGGGCTGAAAAAAGCCGGCATCGAGATCGACCGGAAGGTTCTCGCGGATCTCGCGGTGAACGACGCCAACGGGTTCCGCGCCCTCGCCGATTCCGCCCGCGCCGCGCTCGAATAGGGAAGGCGGTTTTTCCTTGCCCGACACGACCGAACGGATCGCGACCCTTGCCGAGGAAGGCCTGCAGGCGATCTCCATTGCGAGGACCGAAAGCGACCTCCTCGAGGCCAAGGGCCGCTATTTCGGGAAAAAGGGGGCCATCTCCGAGTTCCTGAAGGGCGTGGCCTCCCTGACCCTGGAAGAGCGCAAGAAGGTCGGAGCCGCGGCGAACG
>DASUAN010000326.1:0-2921 GCA_035763765.1 Candidatus Deferrimicrobiaceae bacterium | reverse complement strand
ATGGATCACCGCGATCGCCAGGAGGACCGCGAAACCCAGGAGGGTCGCTCGCAGGCCGGTCAATGAACGATCCGCCCGTCGTCGATCTTCAGGATCCGGTGCATTCTCCCGGCCAGCTCCTCGTTGTGCGTGACGACCATTACGGAAAGCCTCCTTCTCCGGTTCAGTTCCACAAGCAGTCCCGCTACTCCCGCGGCGGTCTCCTTGTCCAGGTTCCCCGTCGGTTCGTCGGCCAAAAGGATCTCCGGTCCCATCGCCAGCGCCCGGCAGATGGCCACCCTCTGAAGCTCGCCCCCGGAGAGCTCCCCGACCCGGTGAGTAAGCCGTTCGGAGAGCCCCACCTCCAAGAGAAGATCCTCCGCCCTTCTCCGGGCCTCGTCCCAACCCGTGCCGGCGATCAGGCAGGGAAGCATCACGTTCTCCCGTGCGTCGAACTCCGGAAGGAGGTGATGGAACTGGAAGACGAAGCCGACTTTCCGGTTCCGGAACTCGGCGAGTTTCCCCTCGGACATCGATGTCACATCCTGTCCGTCGTAGAAAACGCTTCCCGCCGTCGCCCGGTCGAGGGTCCCCACGATCTGGAGGAGGGTCGTCTTGCCCGCCCCCGACACGCCCACCACGCCCAGCATCTCCCCGCGCTCCAGCGTGAAGGAGATCCCCTTCAGCACCTCGAGGGCCCCGCCCTTTTTCCAGAATTCCTTCCGGAGGTTTTCGACGCGAAGGAAGGCTGCGCTATTCATACCGGATCGCCTCCGCGGGATCGACGAGCGAGGCCTGCCTCGACGGATACAGGGTGGCGAGGAAACAGATCAGGATGGAGCTCGCTCCGACGAGAACGAGAATCCCCGGCGAGAGGTCCACCGGCAAGGTGGAGATGTAATAGACGTCGCTCGGCAGCCGGATGAACTGGTAGCGGCGGAGGAGGTAGCAGAGGAGCCCCCCCAGGATCGTCCCGGCAAGGGTTCCCGCGACCCCGATCAAGAGCCCTTCGAGGGCGAAGATCTTGCGGATCATCGTGCGCGTGGCGCCGAGGGTCATCAGCACGGCGATGTCCTTCGTCTTGTCCATCACGACCATGATGAGCGTGCTGATGATGTTGAACGCCGCGACCATCACGATGAGGACGAGGATGATGAACATGACCACCTTCTCGAGCTTCAGGGCCGAGAAGAGGTTCCGGTTGCTCTGCATCCAGTCCTTCGCGAAGTAGGGGTAGCCGAGCTCCTCCCGGATCTTCCTCGCGATCTGACCCGCCTCGTAGATATCGTCGACTTTCACCTCGATCCCGGTGACCCTCTCCCCCAATCCCGTGAGTCTGCCCGCCTCCTCCAGGGAAACGTAGGCGAAGGAGGAATCGTATTCGTACATTCCCGATTCGACCAGCCCCGCGACGCGGAACCTCGCAACCCCCGGGAACGCTCCCATCGGGGTGATATTCCCCCCGGGAACGAGAACCTCGACGAGACCTCCCGCGGACACGTCCAGCTTGGCGGCAAGCTCCTTCCCGAGGATCATCCCGGGCAGGTCCTTCGGCGTTTTCTTCCCGAGATCCTCGATCCTCCCCACCCGGATGTCCCGCGGAAGCCGCGTCACCTTGCCGATGGTGGAGACGTCCACCCCGCGCAGGATCGCTCCCGAGGAGTCGGTACCGGAGGAGATCATCACCTGGGAAAAGATGTACGGGCTCGTCGCCGCCACGCCGCTCATCGTTCCGACCCGCCTGGCGAGGGCGAACGGATCCGCGACGCTTCCTTCGAGGCTGGTCACGTGAACGTGTGCGGTGGCCCCGAGGATCCGTTCCTTGAGCTCCTTCTCGAAGCCGCTCATCACGGCAAGCACGATAATGAGGGCCATCACCCCGACGGCAACCCCCGAAACCGAGATCGCGGTGATGATGGAGATGAACGTCTGTTTGCGCTTGGCCAGGAGGTATTTCAGGCCGATAAACATTTCCACCGGGAGAGCCACCCTGCGCTACCCCTCCTTTCGAAGCTGCGGGAAGAGGATGACGTCGCGGATGGAGGGGGAATCGGTGAACAGCATCACCAGGCGGTCGATCCCGATCCCTTCTCCCGCCGCCGGGGGCATCCCGTATTCGAGCGCGCGGAGGAAATCTTCGTCCATCGCGTGGGCTTCCTCGTCCCCCTTCTCCCGGGCGCGCCGCTGCTCCTCGAACCTTCGCCGCTGCTCGAGGGGATCGTTGAGCTCCGAAAAGGCGTTTGCGATCTCCTTCCCCCGGACGATCAGCTCGAACCGGTCCACGACGTGGGGGCGGGATTCGTTCGCTCGCGACAGGGGCGAAACCTCGATGGGGTACTCCGTGACAAAGGCAGGGCCCTTGATTCTCGGCTCCGCGACCTCCTCGTAGATGGCGGCCAACAGGGCTCCCGCCGCGGTGTCCTCCTTTACCGGAAGGGATCGGCCCCGGGCCATCTCGCGGAGGAACCCCGGGTCGGAGAGGCGCTCCTCGGGAACGTTCCCGTACCTTGCGACCGCACCCGCGACCGTCATCCGCTCCCAGGGAGGAGCGAAGTCGATCGTCTCCCCCTGGACGGAGAAAACGGTTTTCCCGAAGAGGGAAAGCGCCAAGGAGGAGAGCATCTCCTCCGTAAGCGCCATGAAATCCTCGTAGGTCGCGTACGCCTGGTAGAACTCGAGCATCGTGAACTCCGGGTTGTGCTGCGTGGAGATCCCTTCGTTCCGGAAATTCCTGTTGATCTCGAACACCCGCTCGATCCCCCCGACGAGCAGCCGCTTGAGGTAGAGCTCGGGGGCGATCCGCAGAAAAAGGTCCCTGTCCAGGGCGTTGTGGTGCGTGACGAACGGCCGGGCGGCCGCCCCGCCCGCGACGGGCTGCATCATCGGAGTCTCCACCTCGAGGAAGTCCCGCGATGTCAGAAAGTTCCTGAGGAACGTGATGA
>DASUAN010000325.1:0-10256 GCA_035763765.1 Candidatus Deferrimicrobiaceae bacterium | reverse complement strand
CGCTTCCGAACGGGAGGCGCGGTAGGAGATCGCTACGGTGAATCCTTCGCGGGCGAGCCTTCGGGAAATCGCCGCGCCGATGCGCCGCCCCCCCCCGGTGACCAGCGCGACCTTTCCCCGGAACCGGCTCATTTCACTTCGATGAACTTCTCCTTCGGGGCTCCGCAGACGGGGCACGGATCGGGCGGTTGATCCCCATGATGGATGTACCCGCAGATGTCGCATTTCCATTTTTTCATCGGCCGGAAGACTCCGTTCGAAGAGGATTGCTGCCCTTATACCACAAACGGAGGATGGGACAAACCAAAGGCCCGCAAGGGCCCTCCGGTATAATAGGAGGCATGAGGCGCAGCGGAAGATCCTTCGCGGAACTCCCCTATGTGGCGATCGACGTCGAGACCACGGGGCTTTCTCCTTCGGAAGGGCACCGCATTTGCGAGATCGCGCTGCTTCGGTTCCTGCACGGGACCGTCGTGGACTCGCTCGTCTCCTTCGTGAATCCCCTCCGGCCGATCTCCCCGGGGGCGTCCGCGGTCAACGGGATCACGGACCTCATGGTGGCGGGGGCGCCCACCTTCTCCGACCTGTTCCCCGGAATCCTCGATTTCATCGGGGGGGAGACGCTCGTCTTCCACAACGCGCCGTTCGACCTGTCGTTCCTGAAGATGGAGGCCAGGCTGTCCGGGGGGGAATGGCCGGAGAACCCGGTCCTCGACACGCTCGCGCTCGCGCGGCGAAGCCGTCTCTTCCGCGATCACTCGCTCTCCGCGATCTGCGGACTGCTGGGGATCGGGTCGTCCTTCCATCGCGCGGAAGGCGACGCGCACGCGGCGGGAAAGCTCCTGCTGGCTCTCGTCGCCGGCGGAACCGTCAACCCGGGGCCGGACCGGACGGGGTAAAGGACCCGGCCTCCCGCGCCCCTATCGATCGGGACGCCACTTCCCCCCCGCCTTCCAGGCGATGTAGTTCCTCCGGAACTCCTTCTCCAGCGCCGCGACGAACGCGGCGCGGCGGTCGTAGAGGCGCCTCAAGGGGCGCTTCTTCACGCGCTCCAGTACGTACGCCGTCAGCAGGGGCATCGCCACCGTGGAGTCGAGGTAGCAGACGACGGCGTCGGGGAGCCGGTCCGGGTCGACCTTCCCCCACGAGACCGCCTCGGAGGGCGTGGCCCCCGAAAGCCCGCCCGTGTCGGGCCGGGCGTCGGTGACCTGCAGGAAGTAGTCGTGCCCCTTCTCCGCGATCCCCATCACCTCCTGCAGCTGCGGTTCGGTCTGGAGCATGAAGTTCTTCGGGGAACCGCCGCCGAAGATCAGGACGGCGCTCTTTCCCTTGCCCCGCTTGGCGGCGTAGACGATCCCCGCGGTCTCGTTCACGTCGGCCGAGACGTCGATCTTCGTCCCCTTCCCGAACAGGCTCATCGCGGCGACGTTCATGCCGATGGACGAATCGCCGGGGGAGGAGGTGTACACCGGGACCCCGTAGCGGTAGGCCGCTGCGAGGACGCTCACCTCCCCGATCCCGAGCTTCTTCTCCCGCTCGGCGACGTACCGCCCGATCCGGTAGTGGAACTCCGCGGTGCTCATCTCGCCCTGGAACTCCTCCTCCTCGAGGACCCGCCGGAAGAAGGCGTCGGTGTCGAGAAGAACCTCGTAGGCGAACAGGATGTCGTAGATCCGGACGACCCCCTCCTCGTGGAGGACCGTGTCGTCGAGGAACGGGGAGCCTACGTGCATCTTCATCCCGAGCCCGAAGTGCGTGTCGTGGTAGAGATTCGCTCCCGTCGAGACGATCCAGTCGACGAACCCCGCCCGGATCAGGGGAACGACGCAGGAGACCCCCAGCCCCGCGGGGACGAGGGCCCCGGAAAGGGACAGCCCGACCGTCACGTCGGGCTCCAGCATCTTCTCCGCGTACAGCCGGGCGCATTCCCTGAGCCTGCCCGCGTTGTATGCCAGGAAGTGGTGTTCGAGGAGATCCACCGCCCCGACCCCCTTCGTGATCGGGGGGGGGAGGATCCTCGGTCCCCGGAGGAAACGCGACTGTTTCTTGGCCATTCGGCGATCTCCTCGTTCGGGAATGAGAAGCACGCAAGACGGCGGAACCGCCGTTTGTCCTTCCCGGGAAAGCGGTTGGTCGCATTATACCTCCGGCCGCCGGCATCCTTTACTACTTTCGTTCTCCGCTTCCTCCCGGGCTATAATCAACGCGTGGCCGACCGCAGAACTACGGAAAAAGCGGAAATCTCCGCCATCTACGAGGTGGGGAAGATCCTCACGTCCACGCAGAACCTCACCCGCGCCCTGGGGACCTCCCTCCGCACCCTTCAGAGCCTGCTCGGCTTCGACCGCGCGGCGATCCTCCTTCCCGACTCCGCCACACGGGAGATCCGGATGCAGGTGTCCGCCGGCTACACGGCCGAGGAGCGCTCCCGCGCACGATACGTGTGGGGGGAAGGAATCGTCGGGAAGACGATGAAGTCCGGCGGCCCCACCGCCCTCCCCGACGTGCGTCAGGAGCCGTCCTTTCTGGACAAGACCCGCGCGCACGGGAGGGAGCCGGCCGGTCCCCTCTCCTACATCGCCGTTCCCATCAAGATCGGGACCGAGATCCTCGGCGTGCTGACCGCCGAACGGATCGGGCGGGCCGGCACCCAGGCGATGGAGGCGGACACCCGCGCGCTCACGGTCATCGGGTGCCTCATCGGCCAGGCGCTGAAGCTCCACGCGGCGATCGAGCGGCTCCAGGAGGAGTTCCAGAAGCAGAGGCAGGAGTTCGAGAAGAAGATCCGCAGGACCTACCGGATCGAGAACATCGTCGGCCAGAGCAAGCGGATGCAGGAGGTCTTCGCCCAGGTCGTGAGCGTCGCCCCCTCCCGGGCCACCGTCCTCCTTCGCGGGGAAAGCGGAACGGGCAAGGAGATGATCGCCCGGGCGATCCACGCGGCGGGTCCCCGGGCGGACGCGCCGTTCGTCACCGTGAACTGCGCGGCGCTGCCCGAGACGCTCCTCGAGTCGGAGCTCTTCGGCCACAAGCGCGGCGCGTTCACCGGCGCCGTCGAGGAACGCAAGGGGCGGTTCGAGCAGGCCGGCGGCGGGACGATCTTCCTCGACGAGGTCGGCGACATCCCCCTTGCCACCCAGGTGAAGCTCCTGCGCGTCCTGCAGGAAAGGGAATTCGAGCGGCTCGGGGAGAACCGGACCATATCGGTGGACGTCCGCATCATCGCCGCCACGAACGTCGACCTGGAGAAGATGGTCGAGGAAGGACGGTTCCGGGAGGACCTGTTCTACCGGCTGAACGTGATCCCCGTCTTCCTCCCTCCGCTCCGGGACCGCCGGGACGACATCCTCCCGCTCACGGAGCACTTCCTGGAGCGGTTCAACCGGGAGCACGGCAAGGGGATCTCCTTTACGCCCGAGGCGCTCGAACAGCTGATCGAGTACCGGTGGCCGGGGAACGTGCGGGAGCTGGAGAATCTGGTGGAGCGGGCGGTGGTGATGGCGAAGGCTCCCGTCGTCGGGGCCCAGGATCTCCCGAGGGCGATCCGGATCTCCGCGCTGGCGCAGGTCGTCGAAGACCGGCGTCCGCCGCAAGACGTCCCGGCTCCTTTCCCCGCGGACGGCGGGAAGGGACGGCCCGCCCCGGCTACCCGGGCGGATCTTCTCCTTGCCATGGAGAGGGAGGAGCTCAGGAAAGCGCTCGAATCGACCGGGTGGGTGATCGCGCGGGCGGCGAAGATCCTCGGGTGGACTCCCCGCCAGGTCGCCTACAAGATGCGGAAGCACTCCCTCCAGTCCCCCTGGAAGTAAGGAGCCGCATCCGCCCCGCCGCAACCGCTCGCGGAATGGGCCGACCAGGTTGGCAGCCGCCAGCCCCCGGAGTCGAAGCCGGTCATGGGTCCTCGGAAACAAAGCGGCCCGACGTCACGAGAGCACGATATCCGGAAGCGGAACTCCTTCGCATATGTCGGAAATACGACAATGATGTCGGGCGCAGGGACGCCCGCCGATCCGACGCGCCTGCCCCTTACCCCCTCACGAATTCCCGTTTCCCTTCACATCGTTGACGGCGCCTCGCGGCGGGGGAAACCGAGGATGGCACGCCTCCTGCTCTTCCAGTCCGCGAAACCGATGTTCGAATCCCTTGAAGGAGGCACCGATGAGATTCGTTCGCCCGCTTCTTTGCGCAACCGGCATCGCGACCGCCTGCACGGCCATCCTCACGACGTTTGCCGGAATCGCCGGGGCCACCCCGTCCACGCAGGTCTGGATCCCGTCCACGGACATCCAGCCATTCAAGACGCTCCACTTCAACTTCGACACCTACATCCGAACGAAGAGCGAAAAGGACGGGGAGAAACTTCCTCCCGTCGTCGTCCTGGGGCCGACCGTCGGCATCCTGCCGTACCAGAAGATCCAGGCCGAAGTCGGGTTCGACCTGATCCACGCCGGGACGGACGCGGACGACTACCCGCTCTATTTCCACGGGAAAGTGGGCACGCCGGAAGACTCCCTCTTCCGATATTCGCCGTCGGTCGCCTTCGGGGGGTACAACTTCGGCACGAAATCGGACGTCACCGACCAGAACGTCGTCTATGGGGTCGTCGCCAGGACCTTCCCCGCGATCGGGCGCCTCTCCGCGGGGTATTTCGCGGGGAACAACAAGCTCCTTGTGGATGCGAACGGGAACGAGGACGAGCAGGGGCTGCTTCTCTCCTGGGACCGGACCCTCACCGAGATCTCCGACAGGCTCTGGGCCGCGGTGGATTACCAGGGGACCGACTCGGCGCTGGGGGCCTTGAGCTTCGGGATCTCCTGCGCCTTCGCGAAGAACGCGAGCATCCTCTTCGGGTACGACATCTACCACGAGAAAAAGACCGCGGGAGAGAACACCTTCACCGTGCAGGTCGACTTCAACCTGCCGTAGCTCCCTGCCCTCCGGCTTCCCCTACATCGCCCGGATCGGCAGGACGAACATCGGATGCCCGTGGAAGACCAGCCTCTTCTGGGCGAGAAACGCGGTCTGGTTGTGAAGGAACCGGTTGAGCGCGTTCGCCTCCCGGAAGACGAGCTTTCCGGCGAAAAAGGTCGTGTTCGGAAAGTCCTTCGCCACCCCGGCGGCGAGATGGTCGATGATCTCGATGGCGTCGGTCCCCACCTCGTATCGCGCCTCCGCGTAGTAGCCGCTTCCCCGCGCGAACGAGACGTACTCCTCCAGCTGGACCTTCAGTTCCCCGCCGAGGTTCTCCACCTCGGCGGCCCCCTTAAACCGGCTGGAGTCGACGACCCCCGCGGAGAGGAAGAGGAAGTTCCGGAACAGCCCGGGAAACTGATGGACCACCGAGAAGAAGACGTGCATCCCCATCCCGTTGTATCCGGAAACCAGGATGGCGGCCGTCGGGGCGCTCCGCCTCGCCTCCACTTCCGCCCGGTCCCCCGCCCGGGCGGGGAGCTGCGTGAGCAGGGCGTCCAGGCGCGACACGTACGCCTGCGTCGTCCGGTAGTGCCGCCGGATCAGGAAGGACAGGACCGTAAATGCCCCGGTGATCAGGAGGGTCAGCCATCCCCCCTCGGGGAACTTGATCCATACCGTCACGATCAGGATCGACCCGGTCAGCAGAAAGCCGATCCCGTTCAGCCCGAGCTTTCCCCGCCACCTTGCCTCCTCCGCCCGGCTTTTCCACCAGTGGATGCACATCCCGAACTGGGAAAGGGTGAAGGTGACGAAGACGTTGATCGAATACATGATGACCAGGGACTGCACGGAACCGCCGGTGAGCCAGAGCATCAGGAAGGCCATCCCCCCCATGAAGTAGACCCCGTACTTCGTCACGAGCCGGTCGGAGAGGTGGGCGAACCGCCGGGGCATGTAGGAGTCGACCGCCATGTTCGCGAGGACCTGCGGGCCCCCCAGGAAGCCCGTCTGGGCGGCGACGAACAGAAGGATCGCCTCGGTTCCCATCACGAGGGCGACGATCATCCTGCCGGTGCCCTCCCCGCCCAGGTCCTTCGCCAGCGTTTCGAACAGGACGGCGTTCAGGGTCTTTCCCGGCGCCGGGCGAACGTCGTTCAGCACATAGCCCAGGATGATCCCGCCCGCGATGAAGGAGAGCGAGAGGGCCATGTAGAGCATCGCCTTCTTGCCCGTCCGGACCCTGGGCTCCCGGAGCGTCTGCATGGAGTTGCTGATCGCCTCGATTCCGGTATACGTCCCCGCCCCCATCGAATAGGCGCGGAGAAGGAGGGCCGCCACGCCGAACCATCCCATCTGGACGACGGAGGAGGAAAGGTCGTCCGACACCCGGGCGCCGAGGACGGGAAGGTCGGAAACGTGGCGCAGCACGGCGTAGAGGACGAGCGGCACGTGGGAAAGGAGGAAGGCCACGAAGATCGGGGTCAACGCCGCGACGGATTCCTTCACCCCGCGGAGGTTCAGCCAGACGAGAACGAGGATGGCTCCCGCGACGGTCAGGAACCTGTACTCCCCCCACCCGACCGGAAGGACGCTGAAGACGGCGTTCACTCCCGCGGCCACGGAGATGGTGACCGTCAGGACGTAGTCGATCACGAGGGCCGACCCGGAGACGACCCCGACCTTCTCCCCGAGCAGCTTGGAGGCGACGATGTACCCGCCGCCGCCGGAGGGGAACGCCTCGATGATCTGCGAGTAGCTCCCCGAGATGATGAACACGGTGACCACCGTGGCGAACGCCACGAAAAGAGCGAGCACCGTGTGGTCTCCCAGCGCGAGGTACGCCTCCTCCGGACCGTAGGCGGAGGAGGAGATCCCGTCGGCGCCCAGTCCCACCCAGGCGAAGAAGGCGACAAGGGAGATCTGGTGGAAAACCTTCGGGTCGAACAGGTTGCGGGGCGCCCCGAAAAGAACCTGCTTGACCCGCCGCATGCGCGACATGCCCTGCCTCCGAGACTGCGCCGGCCGGCAAGGCCCCCGGTCGGCATAACCCCTAAATATACTCTCGCCGGTCGCTTCCGTCCACGCTGGGGAAAAGAGCCGCGGGAGAGACTTGCGTTCCGGGCAAGGAAGCCGGGAGCGGGGAGGCCCCGGGGAATTCCCGGTCCTGCCCCTTCCCCGTTTGGCTTATACTTGGAGGATGGTCGAGCGGAAACGGGTTCCGGCATCCCTCTTCTCCACATGCCTCGCCGACACGTTCTTCCCGAACGTGTGCTTCGCCACGGTCGCCGTGCTCGAGCGGTTCGGCGTCGACCTCCGGGTTCCCCTCTCCCAGACGTGCTGCGGACAGCCCGCCTTCAACACCGGCAACCGGAAGGAGGCGCGGAAGATGGCGGCAAAGTTTCTGACGGTCTTCCGAGGGGAGGAGTACATCGTCACCCCCTCCGGGTCCTGCGCGAACATGGTCAAGCACGAGTACCCCGTCCTGTTCCGCGACGAGCCGAACCTGCTTACCCTCGCCCACCGGGTCGGCGAGCGGGTCTTCGAGCTCTCCCAGTTTCTCGTCGAGATCCTGGGCGTCACCGACCCGGGGTCGCCGTACCGCGGAAAGGTGACCTATCACGATTCCTGTCACCTGAAGCGGGGACTGGGGGTCGCCGAGGCGCCCCGAACGCTCCTGCGGGCGATCCCGGGCGTCGAGTTCGTGGAGATGGAGGAGAGCGACCGGTGCTGCGGCTTCGGCGGGGTCTTTTCCGTCCGATATCCGCACCTCTCCTGCCGGATGGCCGACCGGAAGATCGAGCGGATCCTGGAGACCGGCGCGCAGGTGGTGACGTCGGGGGACATCGGCTGTTTGATGAACATCGGCGGGACGATTTCGCGGACCGGATATCCCGTCCGGGCGGTCCACATCGCGGAGATCCTCGCGGGATCCGAGGGGGGAAGTCCCTGATGGAACCCCGCACCCGCCACTTCTTCCGAAGCGCGGAAAAGGCGCTGGCCGATCACGCCCTCCAGGTCGCCCTTTCCCGGACCACGGCGAAATTTCTCGAGAACCGGGCCGCCGCCGTCGCCGGGTACCCCGGGTTCGAGGGGGCGCGGGAACGGGCCTCGCGGATCCGCCAGGAGGCGCTCGACAACCTCGACGCCCACCTCGCCCGCTTCCTCACCGAGGCGCGCAAAGCGGGGGCGGTCGTCCACGCGGCGCGGGACGGCCGGGAGGCGCGGGAGATCGCCGTCGGGATTGCCAGGGACGAGGGGGTCTCCCTCGCCGTCAAGGGGAAATCGATGGTCGCCGAGGAGGTGGGACTGAACGGAGCGCTCGAGGCCGCGGGGATCGAGGTGGTGGAGACCGACCTCGGGGAGTACATCGTCCAGCTCGCGGGGGAGTCGCCCTCCCACATCATCGCCCCCGCGATCCACAAGACGCGCGAAGAGGTGTCCCGGCTGTTCGAGGAGAAGCTCGGGGAGCCGTATGCCGAGGAGATCGGCGAGCTCACCCGGATCGTCCGACGTCGCCTCCGGGAGCAGTTCCTCTCCGCGCAGATGGGGATCAGCGGGGCGAACTTCCTCTGTGCCGACACGGGGAGCGTGGTCCTGGTCACGAACGAGGGGAACGGCCGGATGGCGACCACCCTCCCGCGGGTCCACCTGGTCATCGCCGGGATCGACAAGGTCATCCCTCGGCTTGCGGACCTCCCCGTCCTCCTGCGGCTCATCCCGCGCAGCGCCACCGGACAGAGCCTCTCCTCCTACGTGACGATCCTCACCGGGACCCGGCGTCCCGGGGACGCCGAGGGACCCGAGAAGCTCCACATCATCCTCCTGGACAACGGCCGGACCGGCATCCTGCAGGGGAAGTACCGGGAGATCCTGAAATGCGTCCGGTGCGGGGCCTGCCTCAACATCTGCCCGGTGTTCCAGAGCGTCGGAGGCCACGCCTACGGGTGGGTCTACCCCGGCCCGCTGGGGTCGGTCCTCGCGCCCCTCCTCCTCGGCCTGCCGGAATCGTCGCCCCTTCCCGACGCCAGCACGCTCTGCGGGGCCTGCGCGGAGGTCTGCCCCGTCAAGATCCCCCTCCCGGAGATGCTCGTAGAGCTTCGGGCGGACGGGCGGGCGCAGGGGCTCAAACCCCCCGCCGAGGTCCTGGGGATGAAGGCCTATGCCGCGATGATGAGCCGGGGGGGGATCCTCGAGGCGTTCCAGAGGATCGCCGGAGTCGTCTCGCAGCTCCTCTTCAAGGACGGGAGGGTCAGGTGGCTCCCGTTCGGGCTTTCCGGCTGGACCGAGCGGCGCGATCTTCCCGCTCCCGCCCCCCAGCCGTTCCGGAAACTGTGGAAGAAACAGCGGGGGATCCGGCCGTGGAAACGGTGAGGCCGACCGCCGAACTGCTGGACCGCATCCGCGCCGCGCTTCGCGGCAGGACGGCCGCGGAGCCCGGCCTGCCGTACGTCTCGTCCCGGGAACGGCCCCCGGAACGCGGCAGGCAGGAGACGATCGACCAGTTCCGCAGGCGGTTCGAGGAGCTCGGGGGAATCTTCCTGGCCGGCCCGCCGGAGGAAAGGGCCCTGCAGGCGCTGGGGGAGACCCTCCGCATCGAAGGGGTATCCGCGCTCTTCTACCCGGAAGGCGACCCGGCGGCCCGCGCCGTGGCGGATGCCCTCGTCCCGTTCGGGCCGTTCCTCCTCGTCTCCCCCGCCGACGTCCTTCGGGCCGATCCTCCGGTCTCGGCCGGCATCCAGTCCGCCGAGTACGCCATCGCCGAAACGGGCACGCTCGTCCAGACGAGCCGGGAGGGGCGATCCCAGCTTCCCGGGCTGGTCTCGGACGTCCACGTCGCCCTCCTCTCCCCCGACCGTTTCGTCGAAGCGATGGAGGAATGCCTCGGAACGCTCTCCGGCGACCCGCCCCGGAACGTCTCCCTGATCACGGGGCCGAGCCGCACGGCGGACATCGAACTGACCCTGACCGTCGGGGTCCACGGCCCCCGGAAAGTGATCGCCGTTCTGCTCGGCGGGGGATAGAGCTACCACCCTGCCGCGCTCAGGAAAAAGAGCCAGCCCGTGATCGTGGCCGCGGAGGCCGCCGTGGACACGACGACGATCGTCCCCGCGAGATCGGGATCCCCTTTCAGCTGCGACGCCATCACATAGGTGATCACCGCCGTAGGGCACCCCATCATGATCGCCCCGACCCGCAGATCCTCTCCGGAAAGTCCCATCCACCGGTAGACGGCGACCGCGATCCCCGTCAGCAAAAGGATCTTCATCCCCGCCGCCAGCGCGGCCAGGCGGAACCCCGACCGGGCCCTCTCGAAGGAGAACGCTCCCCCCAGGCAAAGAAGC
>DASUAN010000324.1:0-9966 GCA_035763765.1 Candidatus Deferrimicrobiaceae bacterium | reverse complement strand
TGGGCCAGATCACCGAGGTCGCCAGGCTTTTCCAGTTCCACCGCATCCTGATGCTCCTCGCCGGGATCCTCGTCCTCATCCTGGCCGTCAAGGCGATCGAAAGGATCGCCGACGGGCTCTACCGGAAGCTCCCGTCCCGACGCCTGCTGATCTCCCAGGTCGTGACCAGCCTGAGCTTCCTCATTTACATCTTCGGCGGGGTTTTCCTCTTCTACGCGGTGATCCGCCCGCCCCGGGAACTTCTGCTCGCCGCCGTGGGAAGCGCGGCTGTGGCGCTCGGATTCGCCCTCAAGGATCTGGTCGGTTCGGTGGTCGGGGGCCTGATCCTTCTTTTCGACCGCCCGTTCCAGGTGGGGGACCGGGTGACCTTCGGGGACGTGTACGGCGAGATCAAGAGCATCGGCCTGCGGGCGGTGCGGCTCGTGACCCTGGACGACAGCGAGGTCACCATCCCGAACAATCGGTTCTTCACGGAAGTCGTCGCCTCGGGAAATGCCGGGGAGCTGGACATGATGGTGACGATGGGCTTCCACGTCGCCCTCGATTCCGACATCGGACGGGCACGCGACCTCCTCCACGAGACCGTGGTGACCAGCCGATATGCCTTCCTCAAGAAGCCGGTCGCGGTCGTCGTCGAGGAGGTCCAGGTGGCCCACCGCCTCGCCATCCGGCTGCGCGCGAAAGCGTACGTGCTCGACGTGCGGTTCGAAAAGGAGTTCCAGACCGACGTGTACGTGCGCGCCACCGAGGCGTTCGAAAAGCACGGGATCAAGCGCCCGCCGCTCCGATAGGGGATTTGCCCCTCGCCCCGTCCCCTTTTATAATGGAAAAGAAGTCTTCGGCCAGGCCATCCCGTCAACCGAAACGCGAAGGAAAGGAGGGGACCCGATGAATTGGGATACCGTTGCCGGGAACTGGAAGCAGTACAAGGGAAAGATCAGGGAAAAATGGGCGTTTCTGTCCGATGACGAACTGGAGGCGATCGCGGGGAAGCGCGACGCGCTTGTGGGCAAGATCGAGGAGAAGTACGGGATGACGAAGGCCCGGGTCGAGGAATCGCTCGACAAGTTTCTCGAGGAGCTCGGCAAGGCCGCCTGATCCGTTTCCCTGACGAAGGCCAAAAGGGAGGAGCGGCCGGTACTTCCTGTCCGCTTTCCCCGCAATGGGGAAAGCGGATTTTTCATGGGCACGGCGCCTTTCTCCGTTCCGGGGTTTTTCTTGCCATCGGATTCCCGAAAGCGGTATCTTCAACTATCTTCAAGAAAAATCGCCCCGACGGGATCCCAGGGGAACGGGAGGATGCCATGCGGAAATCGGTGATTTTCTTGGCAGTGGCGTGCCTTGCACTCTTCCTTTCCGGGCCGGCCTCGGCCGCCGACGGCTCCGCCGTCTACATGCGCTGCTTCGGATGCCACAAATCGACCGGGGAAGGAGGGGGGATGTTCCCCCCGCTTGCCTCCAACGCGGGGGAAATCGCGAAGGTTCCGGGCGGAAGGGCCTATATGATCCAGGTGGTGCTCTTCGGGCTCAAGGGAGAGATCCAGGTCGGGGGAAAGACCTACAAAGGGATGATGCCCGGCTTGGGGAACCAGCTCAAGGACGACGAGATCGCCGCGGTGCTGAACCACGTCCTTTCCAGCTGGGGGAACGACAAGCTCCTTCCGAAGGGGCACAAGGAGATCGGGGCCGACGAAGTGAAGGCCCTGCGGGGGAAGAATCTCAGCCCCGACCAGGTGCATGCGGAGAGGCAGAAGCTGAAACTGAAATGACGGCCGGCTCCCGGGCGGGCGCACCGCCCGCACGGGGGTTCACTGCGTCCGGGGCCGCCGGACGGAAGCACCCTATCGGGACCGAACCGGGGCGGCTAATGCCACGTTCCCTTTTCCCGGTCCTCGCTCTCCCACTTGGCCAGCAGTTCCTCGGCCCCGATTTCCTGCCGGAAAGCGCGCGGGCAGATGCTTTGGGCGATGTGGCACGCGCACTGCCGGTAGAAATTCTTGAGGTTCGAATTTTCGCACTCGTGGGCGTGCAAGAAGCCTTCCTTGTACGCCCATGCCGCGTCGGCCGAAGCCCCCCAGCCGAAGAGATAGAGAATGCCCCGTTCCGCATCCCCCCCGAACACGACGATGGACTTCACCGGCCGCTCGTTGCCGGCATCATCCTTCACGGTGATTTCCTCCGCGTCGGGGTCTACCTCGATGACGATGGTCAGCTTCCTTCCCATGTCCTTCTTATCGGAAAACCGGTTCCCCGGCTTTACGCTGCTATAATGGGCCTCGTCCGCAGGGCTCGAACGAACCCGGGAGAAGGAGCAACCCATGTCGATCCGTGCCAAGAGCTTCAAGTACCTCGTATCGCTGCGCTGGACGGGAGAGAAGAAGGGAGCGCTGGCCGTTGCCGGGAAGCCCTCCGTGGAGGTGGCAACCCCGCCGGAGTTCAAGGGGCACGAGGGGATCTGGTCGCCCGAGGACCTCTACGTAGCCGCCGTGAACAGCTGCCTCATGACAACGTTCCTGGCCTTCGCCGGGCGCGAGGGGCTTGCGTTCGAGGAGTACGAGAGCGAGGCGGAGGGGCTCCTCGAGTTCGTGGACGGCAAGTTCGTCTTCACGAAGATCGTCGTCCGCCCGAGGATCGTGCTCCGCCCCGGCGAGGAGCCCGACAAGGCGGAGGAGATCCTCCGCAAGGCGGACCGGAACTGCCTCGTCTCCAACTCCATCCGGACCGAGGTGACGCTCGAACCGACGTTCGCCTGATCCCGTCCGGACGGCGGATCACCACCGGCTGTTCACCCCTGCCAGATGGTTGGTGGGGCCGTGGCCCCTTCCCAGGGGAAGCCCGTTCCGGATGGCCTCGGTGACATACTCCTTGGCCCGCAGGGCGGCCTGAGGCGGCGCCATCCCCTTGGCCAGGCCGGCCGCGATGGCCGAGGCGAACGTGCACCCGGTGCCGTGGGTGTTCGGGGAATCGAGCCGGGGGGACCGCAGCAGGGAAATCTTCCTCCCGCCGCAGAGCACGTCGATCGCCTCGGACCGGATGTCCAGGTGCCCCCCCTTCAGGACCACCCACCGGCACCCGATTTCCTTGAGCTCCTTCGCCGCCTTCTTCATGGCCTCCAGATCCTCGATCCGGCGTCCGAGAAGGGCTTCCGCCTCGAAGAGGTTGGGCGTGATGACGGTGGCCTGCGGCAGAAGCTCCCCGCGGATCGCCTCGCGGGCCTCCGGCGCAAGCAGGGGATC
Organism: Candidatus Deferrimicrobiaceae bacterium; assembly: GCA_035763765.1. GTDB lineage: Bacteria > Desulfobacterota > Deferrimicrobia > Deferrimicrobiales > Deferrimicrobiaceae > CSP1-8. Next base: position 6,730 of record DASUAN010000324.1, on the reverse strand, counting down.
CCCGCTCTTGGCGACCATCACCGGGTCGACGACCAGGTTGGGAATGCGGAATTCGCGGACCGCCTCCGACACCGTCCGGACGATGGCCGCGTTGGAGAGCATCCCGGTCTTGGCGGCGTCGGTGCCGATGTCGGTCATGTCGCTTCGGATCTGCTCCCGGACGAATTCCGGCGAAACGTCGAAAATCCCCTGGACCCCCACCGTGTTCTGGGCGGTGAGCGCGGTGACGGCGGCCATCCCGTACACGCCGAAGGCCATGAACGTCTTCAGGTCCGCCTGGATGCCGGCGCCCCCCCCGGAGTCGGAGCCGGCGATGGTCAGTGCCCTTTTCATCCTCGGTCCTCCTCTTCTTCCGGTCAACGGCCGGGCCCTTCGTCGTCCAGCAGCCGTTTCAGATGCCTGGCCGCCTCCGCGATATCGTCCGCCGCGACGACCGCGGAGATCACCGCCGCCGCCTCCGCTCCCGCTTCCCGCACCATCCGGGCGTTTCCGGCGTGGATCCCCCCGATCGCCACGATGGGCAGGCGGGTGTGCGAACGGATCCGCGCGATGAGGTCCGGCCCCGCCGGCTCGCCGGCGTCCGCCTTCGTTCCCCGCGCCTCGAACACCGGCCCCACCCCCAGGTAGTCGGCCCCCTCCTTCTCCGCCAGGACGGCCTCTTCGACCGTCTCCGCCGAGATGCCCAGGATCTTGCCGGGCCCGAGGATCTTCCGGGCCGCGGAGGCGGGAAGATCCTCCTGCCCCAGGTGGACCCCGTCGGCGTCTGCGGCCAGGGCGACGTCGAGGCGGTCGTTGACGAGGAACGCGACGTTCGCCTCGCGGGTCAGCTTCCGCAGCTCGAGGGCGACCCGGTAAAGCCGTCCGCCGGGCGCGGTCTTGTCCCGCAGCTGGATGACGTCGGCGCCCCCCCGGATCGCCGCCTCCGCGATCTCGATATGCGACCGACCCCGGCCCAGCGGTTCGTCCGTGATGACGTAGAGGCGCCAACGGGCGGGGGAGATCCGATCGGTCATCGCGCAGACTCCGCGGTTTGCGATCCGGCCGTCAGGAAATCGCGGCCGGCCACCCTTCCTTCTTCCAGCTCATGTCGAAAAACAGGTATTCGAAGCGAGTGCTCGATTCGTACAGCCGGTACCATCGTTCCATGTGCGCTTCGGCGGCACCGGCGCCGAAGTCGTTCATCTTCCCGATGAGCCAGTCGGAAAGATCGCAAAACTCCCGGGAGGAATAGGTATCGATCCACTCCCGGTAGAACGGATTCTCCGGGACGCCCCGCGATTTCAGTCGTTGCCCGATTTCCGCATAGCCGCAGGCGCAGGGCAAAAGCACCGCCAGGATGTCCGTGATCCCGCCCTCGTAGCAGGTCCGCACCAAAAGATCGGTGTAGGCGGAGGTGACCATGCTCCTTTCGGTCTTCTCCAGATCCTCGGCGGAAATGCCGAAGGCGGCGCACGTTTTCCGATGCAGCTCCATCTCCAGGGAAAGCGTCGCGGAAAGCAGCTTGGCGAAGGCTTCCATGTCCCGGAGATGTCGGGATTTGGCGCAGGCGAGCGCGAAGACCCGGCTGAAATCGATCAGGTAGACGTAATCCTGCTTCAGGAAGAATTCGAACCGGTCCCGGGACAGGCTCCCGTCTCCGATTCCGGTCACGAAAGGGTGTCCGAAGATGGCCTGCCAGAGAGGATCGGCCTTTTTCCGCATTTCGTCATAGGCCGTTGCGTTCGACACGGATCGCCGCCTTCCTTCGCCGGCCGGCCTCTCCATCCGGCAGGGTTCCTAGGGTCCGCTCCCCTGCGACGCCGCCTTGCCGAAGGCGGCCCAGAAGGGATCCACTTCGGGGTGGGACAACGCCCGGGACTTCCCGCCTTCATGCACCGTCATCCCCTGCCCCGCCTCGACGATCTCCCCCACCATGCTGGCCGAGATCCCCTTGTCGCCGAGCCTCCGGATCACTTCCTTCGCCTTGGGGGGGCGGCAGGTGATGACCAGGGTCCCCTCGCTGATCGACGAATACGGGTCGATGTCGAACAGGTCGCACACCTTCTGCACGACATCCTGCACGATGATCTTCTCCTTGTCGACGGTCATCCCGACCCCCGAGGCCTGTGCGACCTCGAACAGGCCGCCCCAGACGCCGCACTCGGTGGCGTCGTGCATGGAGGTCACCCCGTTTTGCCTCACGCCGGCCTCGACCGCGGTGAGGGCGTCTTCCACGACCGACATCTGCCAGAAGATCTCTTCGGCTTCCCGTGCCGTCTTCTCCCCGTACCGTTCCGCCACCCGCTGCGGAAAGGTGACGGCGAACAGGCCGGCGGCTTCGATCGCCGCCCCCTTGGTGACGATGACGACATCGCCCGGACGGGCCATCGCGGGGGTGAGGTACCGGTCGGCGGGCCCGATGCCGATCACGGTGGCCCCGCCGATCATGGGATACTCGCACCCTTCGTAGCGGCCGGTGTGCCCGGAGACGATGGCCATCCCGATCTTGTCGCACTCCCGGTGCATCACCGTCCAGAGCGCTTCGAACTGCTCCCTCGTCATGGACAGGGGAAGATTGAGGTCCATCGTGATGTAGTTCGGCCGGATCCCCGAGGTGACCGCGTCGGATGCCAGGATGTGGACCGCGAACCACCCCGAACGCTCCCAGCCGTAGGGAGGCACCACGAAGATCGGATCGGTGGTCGTCACCATCACCTGGCCGTTCCCCAGATCGACGACTCCCACATCCACCCCGTGCCGGGGACCCACCAGGACTTCCGGCCGTTTCCTGCCGAGATGGGGAAGGATGATCTCGTTGAAGATCTCCGAGGAGACCTTGCCGATGACGGGCATCTGTGCTTTCACCATGTCCTCCGAAACCGGATTTTCGGGGAATTGAGAGACCGTCGCCGGACGCGGAACCGTTCCCTCAACTAGGATCATACAGCAACCGGGGGCCGCCGACACCATGCTGCCGCGAAAATCCCCGGCAGGCTTTGGCGCCTCGGGTACCGGGGGCCCCTGGCTCGCGGAGGGGTCCCCTCGGCTCCGCGAGCGACCTTGCGCCCGCTCGCTGCCGGTTCCGCTCTACGCACATCCTTTCTCGCTCCACAGGCCGCCTCGTCGACCCCTCCGCATCGCCTGGGGGCCCCCGATACCAGATTCCCCCGTTTCGAGCTTACCCGGCATAGGCTCCGGCGTCCCAGGCTGGTGCGCGGCTCGCTCGTGTGCTGAAATGGTGAAAATCGGCTCCATGGAAGGGAGGGGAAGGGGCATCGTGCGGATCGGGGACGCAGACTGCCGGTGGCGGCCGGAGGCCGTCATCTTCGACTTCGACGGGATCCTCGTCGACACGGAGCCGCTGCACTGCGAGGCGTTCCGCAAGGTGCTCGCGCCGCTCGGCTTCGGGTTCACGTGGGAAGAGTACCAGGACCGGTACATGGGGTTCGACGACCGCGACGCCTTCCGCGAAGCGTTCCGGGTCCACGGGAAGCCCCTGGACGAGGAGACGATGAAAGAACTTCTGTCGGTCAAATCCGTCGCCTTCCAGGAAGCGATCCGGGATGGGGTGCGCGCCTACCCCGGTGCGGTGTCCCTGGTCGAATCCCTGCATGCCCGGGACCTCCCGCTGGCGATCAGCAGCGGGGCGCTCCGGTCGGACATCGACCCGATCCTCGCCCAACTGGGCATCTCGGGGTGCTTCTCCATTGCGGTGACCGCCGACGACGTCCGCAGGAGCAAGCCCGACCCGGAGTCGTACCGGCTCGCCTTCCTCCGGCTGAAGCAGGCATACCCGTCGCGGATCTCGTCGGCGAAAGGGTGCCTGGCCATCGAAGACACCCCCGCGGGCATCCGGTCGGCGAAGGGAGCGGGGCTTACGGTGCTCGCGGTCACCAACAGCTACGCGGTCAAAGAGCTCGAAGAAGCAGACTACCTCACGGAGACGCTGGAAAACGTCCGTTTCCCGTGAGTCCGGATATCCTCCGCCCGGCTTATGGGGGGAAAATGCGGGATCCCCGGGCTTGCGATCCGACCCTTGCCTGTCGGAAACTACCGGAATGAGGCGGACGACGGTTCCCTTCCTGGCCATCGCCCTCGTTTTGCTCGGTACGTCCGAGGCGGCGCGGGCGGACGAGGCGCTGTGGAACCTGCTCGAGTCGGGGGGGCAGGTGGCGGTCATCCGCCACGCTTCGACCGTTCCCGGGTTCGGGGACCCTCCGGGGTTTCGCCTGGACGATTGCTCCACCCAGCGGAACCTTTCCGAGGCGGGCCGGGAGGAGTCCCGGCGGATCGGAGCGGCGTTCCGCGAACGTGGCGTGCCCGTTGAAAAGGTTTTGTCCAGCCGGTGGTGCCGATGCCTCGAGACGGCGCGGCTTGCCTTCGGAACCGCGGAGCCGTTCGCGCCTCTGGACTCGTTCTTCGACGACCGCAGCCGGGAGCCGGAGCAGACGCGCCAGGTCCGGGCGCTCATCGCCGATCGCCCGCATTCGGGAAATCTGATCCTGGTCACCCACCAGGTGAACATCACGGCACTGACCGGGATTTCCCCCGCCCAGGGGGAGATGATCGTCCTGACGCCGACCGGGGACGGGACCTTCCGGGTCGCCGGCCGGCTGCGCCCGGCGGAGCCCGCGCAGAAGTAGGAAGCGACGGAACGCGAACATCCGCGGATCGCCTCCCCCCTTCGCAAGATGTGGTATCTTCCTTACCATTATGGAGGCTGCCAGACATCGGGGGCGCAGGCGGGTTCCGGCGGGATACGGGGTCGCCTCCGGCCTCGACGTCCTCGTCGAGAAACGGTTCGCCCCCCTGCGGGGCCTTTCGGTGGGGCTTATCTGCAACCCCACGTCGGTGGATCGGCGGCTGCGACATGCGGCGGACCGGTTCCGCGAAGCGCGGGGAGTACGCCTCGCGGCCCTCTTCGGCCCGGAGCACGGCGTCCGCGGCGACCTCCAGTACATGGCCGCCGTAAAGAACGAGCGCGACCGGCGGACCGGGGTGCCCGTCCACTCCCTCTACGGACGCGATGCGGAGTCGCTTCGGCCCGCTCCCCGGGCTTTGCAAGGACTCGACGCCCTGGTTTTCGACATCCAGGACGTCGGGGCGCGCTACTACACCTACCAGGCCACCATGCTCTTCTGCATGGAGGCCGCGGCCCGCGCGAAGCTCGCCTTCTTCGTCCTCGACCGGCCGAATCCCGTAGGAGGACGGGCCGTGGAGGGACCGGCGCTATCTCCCGGCTTCGAGAGCTTCTGCGGCGTTCACGACGTCGCGGTCCGCCACGGCCTGACCGTCGGGGAGCTCGCCGGGCTGTACCGGAAAGAGCGGAAGCTCGACGTAGCGCTTTCGGTGATCCCCTGCCGCGGATGGCGGCGGGGGATGCACCAGCGCGACACGGGGCTTCCGTGGGTCTTCCCTTCCCCCAACATGCCGACGCCGGAAACGGCGCTCGTCTACCCCGGGATGTGCCTTCTGGAGGGCACGAACGTAAGCGAAGGCCGGGGAACCACGCGGCCGTTCGAGCTGTTCGGGGCGCCATGGCTTGACGGAACCCGCCTGGCAGAGGCGCTTGCGGCCGAGCGGATGCCGGGAGTCCGGTTCCGGCCCGTGAGCTTCGTGCCGACCTGGGACAAGCACGCCGGCGTGCGCTGCCACGGCGTCGAGGTCATGGTCGCCGACCGGGAGGCATTCCGTCCCTTCCGGACCGGCGTCGCGTGCGTCGCCGCGGTCCGCGCCCAGGATCCCCGGCGGTTCCGATGGCGGACCGAGCCGTACGAATTCGTGGAGAAGGTCCCCGCCTTCGACCTTCTTTGCGGATCGGCCCGGGAACGGGAAGCGATCGAACGGGGCCGGGGGTGGCGCGACCTCGCGGCATCGTGGGGTCGCGAGGAGCGGGCATTCGCGAAGCGGCGGGCCCGGCACCTCCTGTACCCCTCCTGACCGGCCGGACCCGGCGCCCCGGACGATGAGCGCCCCGGCGGATCCCCTGCGGTTTGCCCTGAAGCCGTTCCGGAAAGAGGAGCAAGCGCCCGGCCTTGCGATCACGGGGACGATCGGGCGGCGCGGAGACACCTTGTCCCTGCGCTTAACCGTGGCGGGGAACCTTTCGAAGCTTGCGATCCCCGCGCCGGCCGAGCGGCCGGAAAGGAAGAACCGACTCTGGGAAGAGACCTGCCTGGAGGTCTTTCTCGGGGAAGAGGGCTCGGAGCGCTACTGGGAATTCAACCTCTCCCCGGCCGGGTACTGGAACGTCTACCGCTTCGCCTCGTACAGGAAGGAGATGCGGGAGGAGCCGGCCTTTTCGTCCCTTCCCTTTCTCGTCCGCACGGAACCGGATGCCCTGGAAATTTCCCTGGACCTGGAGATCACAGGAATTCTCCCGGCGGGCATCCCGATCGAGATCGCGGTCTGCTCCGTCATCAAGACGCGCCACGGGAAGACCACCCACTGGGCGCTGGTCCACCCGGGCCCCCGGCCGGACTTCCACCGAAGGGACGGATTCGTGCTGCGCCTCCCCGCGGGATGAAGGTCCCCCGGGGGACGCCGAAGCGGCGGGAGAACCTGAGGGACGTTCAGCCGAGAACCGCCTGCAGGACGTGCAGGCAGTAGGTGACGTTCTTCGGGTTCGAGGAGTGGCCCATCAGGCCGATCCGCCAGATCTTGCCGGCCATGGTCCCCAGGCCGGCGCCGATCTCCAGCCCGAACTCCTCCAGCATCCGTTTCCGCGCGGGCCCGTCTTCCGTCCCGGGGG
>DASUAN010000323.1:0-17225 GCA_035763765.1 Candidatus Deferrimicrobiaceae bacterium | reverse complement strand
CTGGATCAGATAGAGGCCGGGATAGGCATCCAGAAAGGCGAATAACCCCATCTTCCCGCGTTGTCAAGATCGTTGTATTTCGCCCCGGTGATTAATACCGCAGAACCCGGGAAAATGCAAACCCGGCCGGAAGGCGCCCGGAGCGGCGTCCGCCGCGGGAGGATCTACCCGGCGCGGATCGTCCTTCCCATCAGCACGGCAAAGAGGATCCCCGCGGTCGCCTCGACCGCCCCGAACAGGAGGGCGATCCGGTCGAGGCCGAGGCCCACCGGCATCACCGCTCCCGCGAGCAGGCCGACGAGGCCGACGTTCGCAAGCCAGAACTGCGCCTCCGCCCACCCGATGCTTTCCACTTTCGGAAGACCGAAGAACATCGTGGGGATCAGCTTGTACCCGATCCCGTAGATGAGGAACAGGACGAACCCGATGAGGAGCATGTGGACATGGACGAACTGGAAGTTGTCGTTTCCGAACGCGAGCATCCCCACGCCGAGGAGGAGGCCGAGGATCAGGTAGACGAAGGCGATGCGGATGTACCGCCGGCAGAGCCGGTTGAGCCGGTCCTGGGTTTTCCGCTCGAGGAACGAGAGATCCGTCGTCACTTCCGGTTCCCTTCGTCGGCCGCCGCAAAGGAGAGGGAGGGGAGCGACGGGTCGGAAACGAAGGTGACGCGGGATCCGCACTGCTTCTCGATCCGCGTGATCTCCTCCCGCTTCTGGTTCGCGACCGCTTCCATCAGGGCGGGGGATACTCGCAGGACGAGCTCCTTTCCGTGCTCGCGGGCGAGATCGGCGTGGACTCTCCGCATCAGCTTCACCAGCGCCGCATCGGACGTGGGGAGATACCCGGTCCCGGCGCAGAGGTCGCAACCCCGGTACAGCACCTCGTAGAAGGAGATTCCCATCCGCTGTCGGCTGATCGCCACCAGGCCGAACTTCCCCAGGCTGGAGACGTCGGTCTTCGCCTTGTCCTTCTTCAGCCCTTCCTTGAGGATCCTCTCCACCTCCTTGTTGTGGTTGCGGTGCTCCATGTCGATGAAGTCGACCACGATCAGCCCGCCCATGTCCCGGATCCGGAGCTGCCGGGTCACCTCGGCGGCCGCCTCCTTGTTCGTCCGGAAGGCGGTGTCCTCGATGTCGCGGTCGCGGGCGGATCGTCCCGAGTTGACGTCGATCGACCACAGCGCCTCCGTCCGGTCGATCACGATGTGCCCCCCCGAAGGGAGCGGCACCTTGCGGAGAGAGGCCCGCTCGATCTGGTCCTCCAGGTTGAACTTGAAGAAGAGCGGCTTCTTCTGCTGGTAGAGCTTCAGCTTCCCTTTCTGCTTCGGATGGTAGACGTCGAAGAAATCCGACGCTTTCCGCAGCGAGTCCGGCGAATCCATGAGGACCTCGGCGATGTCCGAGGAGTAATGGTCCCGAAGGGCCCGGACCACGATGTCCTGCTCCTCGTAGAGGAGTGCGGGCGCTTTCCCCGAGCGCGCGCCCTCTACCGTCCGGTCCCACAGCTTCATCAGGTTGTTCAAGTCCGCCCGAAGGTCCTTCAGCGGCCGCCCCGCCCCCACGGTCCGCACGATGAACCCCAGGCGATCGGGGTAGGGGAGCTTCTCCATGTTCTTCCGGATCCGCTCCCGCTCCTTTTCCCCCGTGATCTTCTTCGAGATTCCATACCGCTTCATCCCCAGCATCATCACGAGATATCGGCCGGCGATGCTGATGTAGGAGGTGACCGCCGCCCCCTTGACGGGCGACTCCTCCTTGGTGACCTGCACGAGGATTTCCATCCCCGGGCGAAGGTGGGGCCGCCTCTCTCCCTCGTTCCAGGTCTCGAGGTTTTCGACGAGAGCGCCCCCGCAGTACTCGTTCAGGGGAAGAAACCCGTGGCGCCCCCCTCCGAAATCGACGAACGCCGCCTCGATCGCCTGGGCGACGTTGATCACCTTCGCCTTGTAGATGTTCCCCTTGAACTGCTTCTTCCGCTGATTCTCCAGTTCGAAATAGTCCAGAACGCCGTCGCTTACGATGGCGACGCGGATCTCCTCGGGATGGGATCAGTCGATGAGCATCACCTTCCTCGGACCCTTGCCCGTCGGAACCTCCTCTTCCTCCTCGCCTTCCTCGGTTTCTTCTTCCTCTTCCGGCGGGACGGCCTCCTCGGCCAAGGTGCCCTCGGCCCCCGCGGGGATCTCCGCCGCGGGGGGGGGAGCACCCTCCGGAACGGATTCGGCGACGACCGTCGCCTCTTCCGCGGCGGTTGGGGATTTCTTCCCCTTGCGGCGACTCCGTCTTCGGCTCCGACGGCGACCTTTCCGGGGCGTCCCGGGCGATTCAGCGGCAACCGCCGATTCCCCGGATTCCGCCGGCTCCTCCGCGATCCCGGATCCTTCCGGGGTCTCCCCCTCGGCGGCCTGCGGCCCGCCGGAGGGTTCCTCCGCCTCCGCGCCCTCCGGGGCGGAAGCGGTCGCCTCGAGCCCGGAAACGGCCTCGGCCTCCGGTTTCCCCCGATCCCGTCCGCGCCGGCGGCCCCGGCGGCGCCCTCTCTTCGCACCGGTCTGCGCGCCGACCGCCTCGGCGACCGCGAGGATTTCCGGCGCCGCTTCGGGTTCCCTTTCCCCTTGCGTTTCCGGGGCGGCTGCCTCCGGCGCCTCCTCGCCCACGGGGGGGCTCTCGGCACCCCGCCCGAGATCGGTCCCGGACTCCTCTCCTGGAACGGAGGATACGGGCGCCTCGCCTCCTCTCTTCCGGCGCACCCCCCGTTTCCAGAACCTGCGTTTCTTCTTCTCTTCCGTCATCGGACTCCTCCCGTCATCGGGCTCCCCCGTCCGGAGGAGCCATTCGCCAGCCGCCTGCGCCCGGTCCCGCGCCGCGTCCGTCCTTCCACGCGACGCCGGTCCCACCGCCGAGAAACCGGGGGAGGATCCGGGGAAGGTCGCACACGTCCTCGATGACGGCGTGCGCGGGGAACCCCTCTTCCCCGCCTCCCACCCAGACGGTGAACATTCCCAGGTCGTGGGCCGGAACGAGGTTCTCCCGGAGGTCCTCGCAGAAGAGGGCTTCCCGCGGGCGGGTCCCGTTCTCCCGCAACAGTTTCTCGTACGGGTAGGGAAACGGCTTGGCGATGTATTCCATGAACTCGATCCCGAAAATTCCGTCGATCAGGTCCGACACGCCCAGCGCCGAGAGGACCCGGCGGGCGTACGACTCGGAGCCGTTGGTGAACACCACGCGCCTTCCCGGCAGGGAGGAGAGCATCGCGGTAAGCTCCGGGCGAGGCGGGACGATCTCGGGGATGGGAACGTCGTGCACGAACTCGAGATACTCGTCGGGGGACACCCCGTGGTGATGCATGAGCCCCCGGAGCGTGGTCCCGAATTCCCGGAGGAAATCCTTGCGGACCCTGCTTGCGGTCGGCGGATCCACGCCGAGGCGCTCCTGCACATACCGCTCGATCCGGGCGTCGACGACCCTCCAGAGGTGGACGTGGGGCGGGTAGAGGGTGTTGTCCAGGTCGAAGACGAAAAGCGGCAAGGAAGACATCCCTACGATCCCCCGATCTCGACGCCCGACACGGCGAGGGACGGACACCCCGTTTTTCCGAACCACCGGAAATCGTCCCCGACGGCGATCACGTCCCGAAGGAGCAACAGGACGTTCCCGGACACGGCGAATCCGCGAACGGGCTCCTTCTCCTCGCCCCCCTCGAACCGGATTCCCGAAGCCCCCACGGAGAAATCGCCCGACACGGGGTCCGCCGTGTGGATCCCCAGGAACTCCGTGAGGATGACCCCTTTGCCGAGATCCGACAGGATCCGCCCCATCGCCCGGTTCCCCGGGGTCAGGCGCAGCCCCGCCGTTCCGACGGCCGGGGGCACCTTGGGCGCCGCCCGTCGGAGGCTGGCCGTCGTCCCGGTCCCCAACTTCCTTCCCCAGAACGTGTCGGCCAGGAAGCCGGCGAGCGTTCCGTCCCGGACGAGAACGTTCCGCCGCGACGGGACTCCCTCCCCGTCGAAGAGCGTGGCCCCCGTCCCTTCCGGATCGAGCGGGTCGTCGACCACTTCCACGAGCGGCGATGCGACGGGCGTCCCGACCCTCCCGGCGAACATCGACCTTCCCTTCTTCACGTTCGGGGCGAGGAAGGAAGCGGCAAGCACCTCGAGAAGATCCGCGGCCGCCTCGTTTTCGAGGATCGCGGCGACGCGTCCCGTGGGCAGGGGACGGGCGCCCAGCATCCGCAGGGCCCTCCGCCCGCTCTCCTCCGCGATCGGGCCGGGCGAAAGGTCGGAGAACCGGCGGCAAAACCCGAATCCGTACCCCGTCGACCCCTCCGATCCCTCCTCGGCCACGGAATCCACCGAGGCGAAATACCAGGACTCGCGCTGAGCTCCATTCCCTCCCCGGGAGTTTCGGAACCGATCTTCCGCCACCGTCTCCGTCAGAGAGGCGGTGCGCACCCGCTTCATCCGGGGATCGACCGCGAGGGTTCGATTCTCCAGCTCGCCTGCGAAGTCCGCCTTTTCCCGCTCCCCCACCCGTTCCCAGGAGGGGTCGAAGAGGCGCGGCTCGAGTGCCCCGCCCGCCTCGGCGGGCCCGTACCCGCTTTCTTCCGGCAGACCGCAGGCGTCGTCCCGGTCCGAGGCGTCCGCGCTGAAGACCGCTTCCTTCACGGTCCGCCGGACGACGTCTTCCCCTTCTCCGAACCCGTAGGAAAAGCCCGTCCTCCCGTCCCGGAAGACGCGGACCCCGAGGGAGAGCGTGTCCGAAAAGGAAAGCGCGTCGATCCGCCCGTCGCGCGCCTCGTACCGGCGGACGCGGGCACGGCGAACCCACAGCTCCCCCTCCCCTCCTCCAAGGCGGGACAATTCCCGCTCCACGAGATCGAAGAGGCGGTCAGGCACGCAGCGTCCCGGACAGATCGGACAACAGCGCGACCTCGTCGCAGTCGGGGAACTTGGAGCACTTCAGGCAGTCCGTCCAGATCTTCTGGGGGAGCTCGGACTTGTCCACCCGGACAAAGCCCAACTTTTCGAAGAACTCCGGCTTGTAGGTCAGGGCGAAGATCCGGGGGATCCCCAGGACGATCGCCTCGGAGATGCACGCCTCGACGAGCTGCGTCCCCACCCCCCGCCGCATGTGGCCGTCGCGGACGGCGAGCGAACGCACCTCGGCCAGGTCCTCCCACATGATGTGGATCGCGGCGGAACCGATCACCTGTCCCCCTTCGTCGAGATACACGAAGTAGTCCCGCAGGTTCTCGTAGATTTCGCTGAGCGACCTCGGGAGCATGTCGCCCTTGCGCGCATACTCCGCGATCAGCTTCTGGACCGCCTTGACGTCCCCCATCCGGGCCTTCCGGATCATCCCTTCGCTGCTCCCTCGATCAACTCTCTGGCATGCGCCTGCGCCTCCTCGGTCACGTCGGCACCCGAGATCATCCGCGCAAGTTCCTTAATCCTATCCTGTTTCGACAGCACTTGCACCCCGGTGGCGACCGTTCCCTTCCCGGGCCGTTTGGCGACGAGCAAATGGCTGCCCGCGAAGGCGGCCACCTGGGGGAGGTGGGTCACGCAGATCACCTGGGCCGTCGCGCCAAGCTGCGAAAGCCGAGCGCCGACCCGTTCCGCCACCTTCCCGCCGATCCCCGTGTCGATCTCGTCGAATACCATCGTCCGGTTCCCCCGCCCCCGGGCGGAGGCGTTGCGGAGCGCGAGCATGACGCGCGAAAGCTCCCCGCCCGAAGCGGTCGCGGCAAGGGGACGCATCTCCTGTCCCGGGTTGGCGCAGAAAAGAAACTCCGCCTCGTCGAAGCCGTTCGCCGAAAGGGATTCCGGCACGGCCGGGCGGGAAACGACCTCGACCCGGAATTTTGCGCCCGGCAAAGCAACGCGCGACAGCTCCTTCTCCACCGCGGGTCCCATCCGCTTTGCCCCCTCTCCCCGCTTCCTTCCGAGCTCCGATGCCTCGCGCACCCCCTCCTCCTCCTGCGCCCGCACCTGTTCCCGCAACCGCTTCTCCTCTTCGAGCGCCCCCTCGAGCCTCTCCCGTTCCGCCCGGATCGTAGCCAGGGCCGCGACGAGCCCCGGAACGTCGGTCCCGTATTTCCGCTTCAGGCGCCGGATCTCGCTCAGCCTCTCCTCCGCACGCCCCATCGCTTCGGCGGACAGGTCGACCCCCGCCGACCCCGCGGCCAGCTCCCGGGCCACTTCCTGCGCCTCGATCTGGATCGACCGAACGCGCTCGACGAGGTCGGCGATCCTCGGGTCGACGGCCGCCGCTTCCCGCAGCCTCGCGACGGCGAAGGAAAGGGAGGAAGCCGAGGAATGCTCCGAGGAGGAGAGGGCGTCCTCGGCGGCCCGGAGGGCCTCCTGCCGCTTCGAGGCGTTGCGGAAGACGAGGAGGTCCGCCGCGAGCGTTTCCTCCTCGGCCGGGTCGAGCGCCGCACGGGAAAGCTCCTGGATCTGGAAATCGAGGTGCTCCCCCCGCTCGCGGGCGCTCGCCGCCCGGGACGCCGCCTCTTCCGCCTTCCGGCGGAGGGCGGAGAGCCGGCGGAACCGCAGGCGCATCTCCGCCGCCTCCTGGCCGGTCCCCGAGAAATCGTCCAACGCCGCAAGCGCCGCCGCCCGCGACAGCAGTCGGGGAACGCTGTGCTGCCCCACCAGCTCCACGAGGAGCGGCGACAGGTCCGCGAGGGCGGACTGGGAGGCCATCCGCCCGTTGAAGTAGGCCCGGCTGCGCCCCGAGGAGGGGATGACTCTCCGGAGCACCAGCTCCTCCTCCCACGGGAACCCCGCCTCCTCCCACGCCTCCGCGAGGTCCGGCCGCCCGGAGAGGTCGAAGCGCGCCGAGACCTCCGCCTCCTCCTCCCCCGCCTTCACGGCCATCGGATCGGCCTTCTCGCCCAGCGCAAGGCGGATCGCCTCGACCAGGATCGATTTGCCCGCCCCTGTCTCCCCCGTCACGATGTTCAGGCCCGGGGCGAACGGCACGCGCACGTCGCGGAAGATGGCGAGATTGCGTACGGAAAGTTCGATCAGCATCGCGGGAGTCGAATCACCGCTCCCCCCACTTGAGCTTGGTGCGAAGCACGGCGAAGTAGTCCTTGAAGGGAGAGCGCAGGAACCGAAGCGGGGCGTCCGCCCTCTTCACCTCGATCACGTCGTCCTCCCGGATTCCCAGCCCCACCTGCCCGTCCAGGGTGAGGAAGACGTCGGACTCCCGGCTGCGCAGCTTCGCGCGGACCACCATGTCGTCGGGGATGACGATCGGCCGGTTCGTCAGCATGTGCGGACAGATCGGGGTGATCACGATGGCCCGCAGCGTCGGATGGAGGATCGGGCCCTGGGCGGCGAGGGAGTACCCCGTCGAGCCCGTGGGCGTGGAGATGATCAGCCCGTCCGCCTTGAACGAGGAGAGATACATCTCCCCGATCGTGGTCTCGATGTCGATGATCTTGGCGAGCGCCCCTTTGTTGATGACGACGTCGTTGAGCACCGTGTAGTTGGCGACCCGTTCCCCCATCCGATGGACGTGGGCGACGAGCATCATCCTCTCGTCGTAGTCCAGGTCGTAGTTGAAGATGCGCTCCAGGACGGGATACAGTTCCTCCAGGGTGACTGCGGTCATGAAGCCGAGCGACCCGAGGTTCACGCCGAGGATCGGCTTCCCCGAGGTTCCCACGACCCGCGCGGCGGAAAGGAGCGTTCCGTCGCCCCCGATCACGATCAGGAAATCGCACTTTTCCGGGAGTTTCGAACGGACGACGGCATCGCTGCGATGCACGAGCGATGCGGTCTCCTTGTCGAGCACGACGGTCTTGCCGCGCGCCTCGAGCCAATTGCCCAGGTCGGCGACGATCTTCTGGGCGCGCGGGTCCGTGTGCTTGGCGATGATCCCCACGCTCTTCATGGTGGATAAGCATAATATATCCGGAGGGAAAAGAGAAAGGCACGATATTTCCTGCCGGCTTGGCCCTTCCCGGGCCATTTGCCTCCCGTCCCTCCCGTGATGGATACTATCTTCGGGAGGAAGCGAGAACGAAGATGACCGCCCCCCGAAAACCTCCGACGCTCTTCCCCGGCCCGCTGGGAAAGGCGAAGGACGCGGCTTCCAAAACCGCTCCGCTGGCGGACCGGATGCGCCCCAGGACCCTTTCCGAGTTCGTCGGCCAGGAGTCGATTCTGGGGGAGGGAAGGTTCCTCTCTTCGGTCCTCTCCGCGCGCCCGTTGCCGTCCCTGATCTTCTGGGGTCCGCCGGGCTCGGGGAAGACGACGCTCGCCCGGATCCTCGCCGCCGAGACGAAGGCGGTCTTCCTCCCCTTCTCGGCGGTCCTCGCGGGAATCAAGGAGATCAAGGAGGCGATCGCGGACCTCAAGGCGGTCCGCGCCGACCCGGACCGCCCGGCGATCCTGTTCATCGACGAGATCCACCGCTTCAACAAGGCCCAGCAGGACGCCCTCCTCCCCTTCGTGGAGGACGGAACCGTCACCCTGTTCGGAACGACGACGGAGAACCCCTCCTTCGAGATCCGCAACGCCCTCCTTTCCCGCTGCCGGGTCCTCGTCCTGGACCCGCTGAGCGCGAAGGACGTGGAGACGATCGTCCGCCGCGGTCTCGCCGACCCGGAGCGCGGGCTCGGCAAGCCCGAGGCGTTTCTCGAACCCGACGCCCTCCGCCACATCGTGGAGATCTCCGACGGGGATGCGCGGGTGGCCCTCAACGCGCTCGAGGCCGCCGCCGTGATCGCGGAGCACCGGGGCCTTCCGTCCGTGGACGCGGCGGTGTCGGAGGAGGCGCTCCGCACGAAAGCCCTTCTCTACGACAAGGACGGGGAGGAACACTACAATCTCATCTCCGCCTTCCACAAGAGCATGCGCGGATCGGACCCCGACGCCACGCTGTACTGGCTGGCGCGGATGCTCGCGGGGGGGGAGAACCCCTTGTACATCGCCCGCCGGATGATCCGCTTCGCCTCCGAGGACGTGGGAAACGCCGCCCCGGGGGCGCTGTCGGTCGCCTTGGCCGCGGCCGAAACGTACCGGACTCTCGGCAGTCCGGAAGGAGAGCTCGCGCTTGCGCAGGCGGCGGTCTATCTCGCCACGGCGCCGAAGAGCAATCGGGTGTATCTCGCGTTCCAGCAGGCGATGGAGGACGCGAAGTCCCTGGGAAGCCACCCGGTGCCGATGCACCTGCGCAACGCGCCCACCCGCCTGATGAAGGATCTGGGCTACGGGAAGAAATATCAGTACCCGCACGATTTCGCGGAGGCGTTCCTCCCCGAGGAGTACTTCCCGGAAACCCTGGGAAGGCGAACCTACTACGAACCCTCCGAGGCCGGCCACGAGAAGATCATCGCCGAACGCCTGAACAAGTGGTGGGGACAGTGGAAAGGGGAAGGGAGAAAAGGGAAAGGACGCTCCTGATGGAGGACGGGGGTTCGTCGCCGGGGGTGGCAGCGGGCGACGGAAACCGTTCCCCGCCGCCCGATGCCCGTTCCTGCTACTCCTTCCAGTGAATGCACGCGGCGGGACAGAGATCGATCGCTTCCTGGATCTCGTCCTCGCTTGCCCCGTTCGGGTCGAAGACCTCCGCCTTGTTATTGTCGTCCGCCTTGAAAACCGTGGGAACGGTATCCACGCAGACGTTGCATTCGGTGCACTCCTCCTTGACGACGTAAGGGATTTTGGCCATCTTCTTCCTCCCGCAATCAGTATTGGATGATCGGACTATTATACGGAAATTGTCCCTTTCCTAACAGGCAAGGTGAGATGAGCAAAAAAAATTCTCCATTCCCGAAACGCCGTTGCGCCACCACTTGACGGATCCCTCGCTGCGGGGATATCGTTTTTTCCTGTATACAGAATACGATCGGGGGAGGCGCAAGATGCCGGAGTTCCTGTACCAGGATCCTTTTCCCGTGGGGAAAGACGACACGAAATACCGGCTGCTCACCAAGGAGTACGTCTCCGTGTCCCGGTTCGACGGGAAGGAGATCCTCGTGGTCGACCCGGAGGGCCTCGCCTTCCTGGCGAACCAGGCGCTCCGCGACGTCTCCTTTCTCCTCCGCCCGGCGCACCTGGAAAAGGTGGCCGCCATCCTCTCCGATCCGGAGGCCTCCCCGAACGACCGGGGGGTCGCCGTCGCCATGCTCCGAAACGCGGAAGTCTCCGCCCGGTTCGTCCTCCCCTTCTGCCAGGACACCGGAACCGCCACCATCATCGGGAAGAAGGGGCAGCGGGTCTGGACGGGCGCACCCGACGAGGAGTTCCTCTCCCGGGGGGTCTACAAGACCTACACCGAGGAGAACCTGCGGTATTCCCAGACGATCCCTCTCACGATGTACGAGGAAAAGAACTCCGGAACGAATCTCCCCGCGCAGATCGACCTCTACGCGACCGAGGGACAGGAATACAAGTTCCTCTTCGTCGCCAAGGGGGGCGGCTCCGCCAACAAGACCTACCTCTATCAGGAGACGAAGGCGCTGCTTACTCCCGCGACCCTCGAGAAATTCCTCGTCGAGAAGATGAAGACCATCGGAACGGCCGCCTGCCCCCCCTACCACCTCGCCTTCGTCGTCGGAGGGACATCCGCCGAGGCATGCCTCAAGGCGGTAAAGCTCGCCTCCACGGGATTCCTGGACCACCTCCCCACGACGGGCAACGACAGCGGCCAGGCGTTCCGGGACGTGACGTTGGAGGAGAAGATCCTCGCGGCCGCCCAACGGTCCGGCTACGGCGCGCAGTTCGGCGGCAAGCACTTCGCCCTCGACGTCCGGGTCGTCCGGCTGCCGCGGCACGGGGCTTCCTGCCCGGTGGGGATGGGCGTCTCCTGCTCCGCCGACCGGAACATCAAGGCGAAGATCGACCGGGACGGGATCTGGCTGGAGGAGCTCGAGAGGAACCCGGGGCGGCTGATCCCCGACAAGTACCGGAAAAAGCACGAACACGGCGTCGTGAAGATCGACTTGAACCGTCCGATGAAGGAGGTCCTGGCCGAGCTGACGAAATACCCGGTCACGACGCAGCTTTCCCTCACCGGGACGCTCGTCGTGGGCCGCGACATCGCCCACGCCAAGATCAAGGAACGGCTCGACCGGGGGGAGGGGATGCCGCAGTACCTGAAGGACCACCCCGTCTACTACGCGGGTCCGGCGAAGACGCCCAAAGGAATGGCCTCGGGATCCTTCGGACCGACGACCGCGGGCCGGATGGATTCCTACGTCGACCTGTTCCAGTCCCGCGGGGGGTCCCTCGTCATGATCGCCAAGGGGAACCGGAGCCCGCAGGTGACCGACGCCTGCAAGAAGCACGGCGGGTTCTACCTCGGATCGATCGGCGGGCCGGCCGCCCTCCTCGCCCAGGAGAACATCCGGAAGGTGGAGGTCCTCGAGTACCCCGAGCTCGGGATGGAGGCGATCTGGAAGATCGAGGTCGTCGACTTCCCGGCCTTCATCCTGGTGGACGACAAGGGAAACGACTTCTACCGGCAGATCGGCGGCTGACGGCCGGCACCCGCAGCCGGGGGCCCGATGCGCCTCCTTGCGCCGGGAGGAACGCACGGGTTCCTCACCGTTTTGGGAAATTCGCCTCCGCCCGCATCTCGGCGATCCCGGCGGCGAACGTGGTGCCGAGCATGAGAATGCCGATGGCCGCCACCATCCGCCATCCGCCGTGCCCGTAGGCGTGACCGCTGACGGTGATCCCGATCGATCCCCCGAGATAGTAGAACAGCACGTAGAGGGAGTTGGCCCGGCCCCGGCCGGCGGTAAGACGCCGGTTCAGCGACCCGGCGGCAGCGGCGTGGACGGCGAAGAAGCCGGCGCAGACCCCGGCCAGGCTCGCCATGATCGCGATCATCGAGGGCAGGAGCGTGACCAGGATCGCGAGGGCGAACGCCCCGGAGCCGAGCGCGATCGTCGCCCCGTTGCCGATCCGGTCGCTCAGGTTCCCCGCCAGGGGACCGATCACCATCCCCACGACGTACGAGAGATACAGGAGGGTGATCACCTGCGTGGAGGCGCGGAAGGGAGGCCCCGCGAGGTAGAACGGCAGGTAATTGAAGATGGAGGAGAAGACGAAAAACGCGCCGAAGGCGACGAGATAGGTCCGGAGAAGCTCCCGGCGCGACAGGAGCACGAGGAAGCCCGTCTTTTCGCCGACCGGATCCGCCTTCCCTTCCTCGCCGGGAAGCCAACGGGCGGCGGCAAGGATCGCGGCAGCCAGCAGCGCGGAAGCGGTCAGGAACGCATAGCGCCAGTGGAGCGGAGGATGGATCCATCCCCCCAGCAGGCGTCCCCCCAGGCCCCCCGCCACGGTTGCGGAGACGTACGAACCCATCAGGACGTTCAGACGTTCCAGCGGAAGACTGCGGGCCAGGTACACGACGAGGCAGGTGGTGAGCGAGGGGATGAAAAGCCCCTGGAGAAACCGCGCGGCGACCAGGAGGGGCAGGCTTCCCGTCACGGCGCAGAACAGGCTGCATCCGACGACCACAGCCCCTCCCGCGAACAGGAGGGGACGCACGGGGAACGCGTCCACCAGCCGCCCGAAGGGAAGGGTGGCCAGCGCGATCCCGAAGATGACCGCGGAGACGGAGAGCGAAGCGTAGGATTCGCTCACTCCGAACTCGGCCCGGATCACGGGCAGGACGGGCTGGGGGATGTAGATCGTCAGGAAGGCGGAGGAGACCAGAAAAAAGATGAGCGCCTGGAGTCCGACCCGGCTGCCGCCCTCCGCCCCGCTTCCCTGCGGGGCGCGATCGGCACGGACGGGGATGCGCCGCCCACCCTCGTTCCGGTCGTTCCTCATTCGGACGACATGGCGCTCACCTTCGCGGCCATGACGAAGTCGTTCCCGTGCAATCCGCGGATCTTGTGCGTCTGGAACACGACGGTGCAATACCCCCATCCCACCAGGAGGTCGGGATGATGTCCCTCCCCTTCCGCCAGATCCCCCACTTTCCTAGCGAAATCCATTGCCTGCGCGAAGTTCCGGAACCGAAACGTTCTCCGGATCGTCGTCGCATCTTCTCCGAGATCCCAGCCCGGGATCTCCCGAAGCCACGCCTCGGCCTCCTCCCGGGACATCGGGGAGACGGCCCCCCGGCAAGGTTCGCACTTTCTCGAGGCAAGTTCCATGGCTTTCTCCCGTTTCGTTTTTTCCCGGCAATCCTCTCCCATAAGATGGCCGTTTCGGGAAAACGGAAGCGTCCACCCTTGCGAAATCCCCCGGCCCCGGACATCATGGGCAAGAGGGCCGGTAAGGAGGGGACGGGGTGAACGTCCTGGCGTTCAATTGCGGAAGCTCCTCGGTCAAGTTTCTGGCCGCCGAGATGGATCCGGAAGGGACGGCGGGACGGTCCGAACGCGTCCGGGCCCGCGGGATCGTCGAGCGGATCGGCGGGGATGCCCTCCTTTCCTTCCGCCTGGAAGGCGGCCCTCCCGCCCGGATGGCCGACCGCATCGTGGGCCACGAGGAAGCGATCCGCCGCATTTTCGCCTGGATCGACTCGGCAAGGGGCTCGCTGTTCCCCGACGGACCGGGCGGCATCGACGCGATCGGGCACCGGGTCGTTCACGGCGGCAGGCAGTTCACCCGAACCACCCGGATCGACGAATCGGTCACGGAGGCGATCGACTCCCTCGAGGAGATGGCCCCGCTCCACAATCCGCCGAGCATCGCCGGGATCCGGGCCGCGCGCGCGGCCGCCGGAAAGGGAATCCCGATGGTGGCGGTGTTCGACACCTCCTTCCACGCCTCCCTGCCGGACTGCGCCTCCCTCTACGCGATCCCCTACGAACTGTCGACCCGGCACGGCATCCGCAGGTACGGCTTCCACGGCATCTCCTACCAGTACCTTCTGTCCCGCTACTGTACCCTGACGGAAACGCCGCCCGGAGAGGCGACGCTCGTCGCCTTCCACCTCGGAAACGGCTGCTCCGCCGCCGCGATCCGGAAAGGGGCGTCCGTCGACACCTCGATGGGGTTCACCCCGCTGGAAGGGCTGGTCATGGGCACGCGCTCCGGCGACATCGACCCGGCGGTCTTCGGCCTCCTGGAAAGCGAGGAGGGACTTCCCCCGCGGGAAGTGGAGAACCTGCTGAACCGGCGGTCCGGACTGCTGGGCCTCTCGGGCATCAGCCGGGACATGCGGGACCTGCTGGGGGAGGGGAATGTCCCCCGCGCGCGCCTGGCCGTGGAGATCTTCTGCTACCGCGCCCGGAAATTCCTGGGCGCCTATCTCGCCGCGCTCGGCGGGGCCGAGGCGATCGTCTTCAGCGGCGGGATCGGGGAAAACGCTCCCGAAATCCGGGCGCGGATCCTGGAAGGGATGGAATGGTTCGGCATCCGGATCGATCCCGACCGGAACCGGGAGACGGCGGGGAGGGAGGGGGAGATCGGCGCGCCGGGGTCGCGGGTGCGCCTTTTCGTCATTCCGTCGGACGAGGAGATCGTGATCGCCCGGGAAACGGCGGCCTGCCTGCGGCGGTCCCGATGATTCCGGCGCCCCCCTATCTTTCGGAAACACCCGGGAAAGGATCGGCCGTCCGGAGCTGCCTCGCGAGTTCGGCCGGGTCGCTCGTGGGAAGCCGGCAGGCCCGGTTTTCGCAGACGTAGGCCGTAACCCGGCCGCCCAAAGCCTCTTTCCCCCGCAGAAGCGGAACGATCCTGGCGTTTTCCTCCAGGTCCGCCCCCTCGGAGACGAACGAAAAGACCCGGTTCGGCAGGAACCGGCTCCGGAAGACGTCCAGCAGGGGGGCCGCCTCATCCGTTTTCGACCTTGGAGCAACGATGAGGATCTGCCTGGGCGTGTCGAGATGGAAATCGACGGCCAGCAGCATCTCGGACAGGGCGAGCGGATTGGAATGCAGCGTCTCCCCCATGGAACGAAACGTTCTCTCCGCCCGACTCCGGTACCCGTCTTCCGTCGTGAATTCCGAGAGCCGCAGGAGGTTCAGGGCCGTCACGGAATTCCCCGACGGCTCCGCGCCGTCGTAGGCCGGCTTCTCGCGCGCGAGCAGCGGTTCGTGATCGTTTCCGGTCAGGAAATACCCGCCCTGCGTCTTGTCCTCGAACCGCTTCTCCAGGATTCGGTCCAGTTCGATCGCCTTTTCCAGCCATCGGGGATCGGCGGCGGCCTCGTAGAGATCCAGCAGCCCGGCGATCAGAAACGCGTAATCTTCCAGGTACGCCCGGTTCTTGGCCTCCCCGTCCATGAAGGTCCGGCAGAGCCGTCCGTCGCGAACCAGGTTGCCAAGAAGGAACCTCGCGGCTTCGGCCGCCCGCTCCACGTAGCGGGGTTCGTCGAGGACAAGACCGGCACGCGCATACGCCGAGATCGTCAACCCGTTCCAGGCGGTGAGGATCTTCTCGTCCCGAAGCGGCCGGGGCCGCCGGCTTCTCTCCCGGTAGAGAATCTCGTTTGCCTCGCGCACGGCGGCGTGCAGCTCCTCTTCCGGAAGGGAGAGAATTTCGGCGACTTCCGCAAAGGATTCCGGCGCGTGCAGGATCGACCGCCCCTCGAAGTTTCCTTCTTCGCTCACCCCGTAATACCGGCCGACGACCCGGGACCGTTCCGGGCCCAGCGCCGAGGCAAGCTCTTCCGGGGTCCACGTGAAGAAGAATCCCTCTTCCCGCTCCCCCTCCGGGGTGAGGCTGTCGGCATCCGTGGCGGAATAGAAGGCGCCTTCGGGCGAGGTCATGTCCCGTTCGATGAAGCGCAGCGTCTCCCGGACGACCCGCGCAAAGTCCTTCTCTCCGGTCGCCTGGTAGGCTTCCAGGTAGGCGACGACGAGAAGCGCGTTGTCATAAAGCATCTTCTCGAAGTGGGGGACGAGCCACCTCTCGTCCGTCGCGTAGCGATGGAATCCTCCCCCCGCCTGGTCGTACATCCCCCCCGCGGCCATCCGCTTCAAGGAGAGTCTCGTCATTTCCAGGGATTCCCGCTCCCCGGTCCGCCGGTGGTATCGGAGCAGAAAGCGGACGGGCAAACTGCTGGGGAACTTCGGGGCCCCCGCCAACCCGCCGTTCACGGGGTCGAAGCGGCTCTTGTAGAAACGCGCGGCGGCGGTGAGGATCTCCGGGCCCGGAAGCGAATCCCCTCCTTGCGGGGCCAGAGTCTGCCGGATGTGCTCCGTCAACTGCTGAGCGATCGCCGTCACCCGTTCGGGCTGGGTATCGTAGGCACTTTTCACCCCCTTGAGGAGGCTCAAAAAACCGATCCCCCGGGACGAATCGTCTTTCGGGGGAAAGTAGGTCCCCCCGTAGAAAGGTTCCCGGTCCGGCGTCAGCCAGGCGCTCAGCGGCCAGCCGCCGTGGCCGGTCAATCCCTGGACCGCCCGCATGTAGATGGCGTCCACGTCCGGGCGCTCTTCCCGGTCCACCTTGACGGGGATGAACTGTTCGTTCAGGAACCGGGCGATCTCCTCGTCCTCGAACGACTCCTCTTCCATGACGTGGCACCAGTGGCAGGTCGAATACCCGATGCTTAAGAAAACCGGGCGGCGGAGCTTTCCTGCCTGCTCGAACGCCTCGTCCCCCCAGGGATGCCAGTTGACGGGATTGTGCGCGTGCTGGAGCAGATACGGGCTGGTTTCGAGAAAGAGCCGGTTCGTATATTTCGCCCAGCCGTCCGGGCTGCGATGCCTCGTCCTCGGGACATACCCGTCTCCCCTTCGTTTTCTGGCCTCCTCGAACCGCCGGATCAGATCCGGATCGAACCCGGCGGTTCCCGGCAGCGGGGTGTTCATGCTGCGCTCCTCCGCAACGAAGAAACATCTATCCTTGCGATGCCGCTTAAGGCCTTTCCGTTTTCCCGAGAATTCAAGAAAAAAGCCCCCCGGAGAGCGATTCCGGGGGGCTTTCCGGCAACTGGCGGGGTGGACGGGACTCGAACCCGCGGCCTCCGGCGTGACAGGCCGGCGTTATAACCAGCTTAACTACCACCCCTAAGCGAAAGACGTCTGGTAGGCGGAACAGGACTTGAACCTGTGACCCTCGCCTTGTAAGGGCGATGCTCTACCATCTGAGCTATCCGCCCGTCCGCTTCCGGAGATCAAGGACTGTATAACCTACCAAATCTCGTTCTTTCGTGTCAACGCGAATCGGGGCCGCTCCGGCATGCCCATGGAACCCTCAATCGAGCGTCTTGCGGAAGCGCAGGGAGGCCAGGGTGAGCACGGCGATCCCGAAGACCCCGAGCGCCGCGGCCTCGGGCCACAGGACCGCGATCCCG
>DASUAN010000322.1:0-2138 GCA_035763765.1 Candidatus Deferrimicrobiaceae bacterium | reverse complement strand
GAAAGATGATCGTGGAGACCGACCTGATGCTGTCGGCCCGGGGGGACAACGGGGAGGTCCGTGGGAAATCGCTCGAAGAGATGGAGCGGAGGCATATCCGGCGGATCCTCCTCGAAAACCGGTGGAACGTCAGCAGCACGGCCCAGCAGCTTGGAATCGACCGGGTCACGCTCTACAACAAGATCAAGAAATACCAGCTGAAGAAGGAAAAGACCGGAACCTAGCTCGGCATCCCCCGGCCGGGTGTTGAATACCGCAACCGGCCGTGGAATTCCTATACACCCCAACTGCCCGGGAAACCGGGGGGCTTTCCCCGGACAGGAAACGCCTGTAGAAATTCTCAACGATTCCCTGCCAGCCGCCGGGGCATCCTTTCCTGCCTTCGGCCGGAAATTCCCTTTCCCATCCGGGGCGGTTCCGCCTTCTCCCCACAGGATGCGCTCCACGGCACGATCATTGCCCTGCTTCCCGTGCGAGAGAGGAGGTGAACATCATGTCCTACATCCTGATCGCCGCCGTCTATCTGGTGCTGGGCTTTATGGCAGTTGCCCGGACGACATGAGGGCCCTCCCGCGCAAGCGGCCCCGGGAAAAGGAGCAGGGATATGAAAGCGGACCGGTGCCCGTTCCTCGAGATCAAGACCGTGACCTATTGCAAGGCGTACCCGGTGAAGAAGATGATTCCGGTCGACGCCTCCTCCCGGGATCCCGGCCTGTGCAACTCCCAGGGCTTCCAGGGATGCGCGGCCTACCGGGAGATGGAGAGCCGCGACGCCGAGGTGGAAACGGTCCGGGGGTTCCGGCTGAATTCCGGATGCTACTACCACCCGAGGCACCTCTGGGTCGCCCCCTCCGAGGAAGGGAGCAGCGAGGTCCGGATCGGAGTGGACGACTTCACCCAGAAGATCCTCGGCCCGGTGGACCGGGTCTCCCTGCCGCCGGAGGGTTCCCGCGTCCAGGAGAACAGCCTGGTCTTCCTCCTCCACTCCGGAAAGAGAACGGTGAGGATGGTCGCCCCGGCGGACGGGATCGTCCGGACGGTGAACCGGAAGGTCGAGGACGACCCCGGGACCGTCAACCGGGACCCCTACCACGAGGGGTGG
Organism: Candidatus Deferrimicrobiaceae bacterium; assembly: GCA_035763765.1. Classification (GTDB taxonomy): domain Bacteria; phylum Desulfobacterota; class Deferrimicrobia; order Deferrimicrobiales; family Deferrimicrobiaceae; genus CSP1-8. Next base: position 1,036 of record DASUAN010000322.1, on the reverse strand, counting down.
ATCCTCTCGCTGCACCTCGCGGGGGAGTGGATCGGCCGCCTCTACCACGGGAGCGTGGCGAGGAAGTGGCTCGAATGGGAAGTGGAAAAGCTCCGGCGGGTATTTACCCAGGACCTCGGGCTCACCGCGACGGACGGGGGGGAATCCATCCCGGACATCAGCGGGAGGCTGAACGACGCGCAGTGGAGCCGGATCGTGACCCTGTTCCTCGGCTGACCGGCGACGGCGGCCCGGAACGGGGGAGCGTCCAGCAAGGAGGTGATCCTCATGGTGCCGATTCTCGTAGTCCTGACGATCGCGGTCTTCCTCATCGTGGAGCTCACGATCGCATGGAGAAGGAGGAACGTGCGGGTCCGGGAGGCGGTCCCCGCCTACCGGATCCCGGAAGGGCTCTTCTTCCACGGCGGGCATACCTGGGCCCACCTGACCCCCGCCGGCGAGGCGCTGGTCGGGATGGACGACTTCGCGCAGGCCGTCATCGGGTCGATCGACCGGATCGAGCTGCCGGAGCCCGGCACGGAACTCCGCCAGGGGGAGAAGGCCTTCACCGTCGTCCAGAGGAACAAGCGGATCGACTTCGTATCCCCCCTCTGCGGACGGGTGTCCACGGTGAACGAGCGGGTGAACACCGAGGTCGGACGGCTGAAGGAGGACCCCTACGGGACCGGGTGGCTCTTCGCCATCCGCCCCGGGGACATCGTCCATGACCTCCGGAAAACGCGGATCGCACGGGACGCGGCCGCTTGGCTGGAGAAGGAGACCGCCCGCTTCGCGGAGTTCGTCACCCTGCACAGGGCGTTTCCGCAGGAAGTAGGCTTCACCCTGCCGGACGGAGGGACCTGCGTGGATGGGGTGGTCGAGGGGATCGACGGGGAGCTTCTGCACCTCCTCGTCCGGAAGTTCTTCCGGTAGACGCCCGGGGCGACGCACCGCCCCCCAACGACAGGAGGGAACCCGATGAGCCTGAACCGAAGGGATTTCCTGAAGATCGCCGGCGTGGCCGGGTGCACGATGGTGGCCGGCGCTCCGAGGCGGG
>DASUAN010000321.1:0-9223 GCA_035763765.1 Candidatus Deferrimicrobiaceae bacterium | reverse complement strand
ATCGCAAAATGGGTTGACGCCATGGCCAGATGGATGAAGGGATCCATCCGTTTGACCTCTTTCTTGTCGACATGGTCCTCGGCCACGAACCCCTTGATCTCTGCGGCGATCGTGGTCGGGAAATCCGACGGGTCGAATTTCGTGATCCGACCCACTCCCGACCTTCCTGCGAGAATCGCCTCCCACGTGGGTCCCATGCCCACTCCCAGGGGCGTGACGGCCCCCAGTCCCGTGACTACCACCCTTCGCATCCTGACCTCCCGGCACCCGGCTCTTCCATCCCGCTGCGGGGACGTTTTGCCGGGAGCCCGAAAATTCCCCGGCTACTTCGTGTTCGCCTTGATGTATTCGATGACATCCTTGACGGTCTTGATCTTTTCCGCCTCTTCATCCGGGATCTCGATCCCGAACTCGTCCTCCATCGCCATCACGAGCTCCACGATGTCGAGGGAGTCCGCGCCCAGATCGTCGATGAACGACGCCTCGTTGGTCACCTCGTTCACGTCCCTTCCGAGCTGCTCCGCCACGATCTCCTTCACCTTCTTCTCTACCGACATCGCGTGCCCTCCCTATTCGTAGTATACCTTCACATGTACAACCCGCCGTTGATCCCGATCACCTGACCGGTGACGTACGAAGCGCCGTCCGAGGAAAGGTAGACCGCCAGTTCCGCCACGTCCTCCGGGGTTCCGAACCTCCCCATCGGGATCTGGTCGAGGAAAGCCTTCCGAACGCTCTCCGGGAGAGCGTCCGTCATGGCCGTCACGATGAACCCCGGAGCAATCGCATTGACGGTGACGCCCCGCCCGGCCAACTCGCGCGCCATCGACTTCGTGAATCCGAGGATGCCCGCCTTGGCGGCCGAATAATTGGATTGCCCGGCGTTTCCCATCTGCCCGACGACCGAACTCATGTTGATGATCCGGCCGCTTCTCTGCTTTATCATGTGTCTCGAAACAACTTTCGTCAAAAGAAACGTGCCTTTGAGATTCGTCCGCACCACGGCGTCGAAATCCTCCTCGGACAGGCGCATCAGCAGGTTGTCCCGGGTGATCCCCGCATTGTTGACGAGAATGTCGATTCGCCCCTGTTCGGCTACGATGCGCGAAACGGCCGCGCCGACCTGCTCGCCATCGCCCACATCGAACATCTCCACCATGCCCCTTCCCCCGGCGGCAACGATCCCTTTCAGCGTTTCCGCTGCGGCTTCCTCGTTGGCAACATCGCTCAGGACGACAACGGCGCCCTCCGCGGCGAATCGTTCCACCATGGTCTTCCCGATCCCCCTCGCCGATCCCGTGACCAGTGCCACCTTTCCGGAAAGCCGCATCGCAACCCCCCTTCCCGAAGTTCATACCCTCAAAGTCGGCGACCGTACAAGGAAAAACTTCACCCGACCAGCGCCCGGACGGCGGGCAGATCCGCGGGCCCGCAGAAAGCGGCGGTCGGGACATCCCGTTCGATCCTGCGCACCAGCCCGGAGAGGACCTTTCCCGGCCCGACTTCGATGAGCGACGTCACCCCCAGGGCCCGCATCCGGCGGACGCATTCCTCCCATCGGACGGGAAAAACGATCTGCCGGACGAGGATCTCGGCCACTCCCCCCTCCGCGGGATAGGCCTCCGCCGTCACGTTGGCGACCACCGGAAACGAGAACTTTCCGGCCTTCGCCGCCGCAAGCTCGGGGGCGAGCCGGTCGGCGGCCGGTTTCATCAGAGAGCAGTGGAAGGGAGCGCTTACCGGTAGGGGCATCACCATCTTCGCCCCGGCCGATTTCGCCCCTTCGCAAGCGGCGGCCACCGCCGCCGCGCTTCCGGAGATCACGACCTGGCCCCCGCCGTTGAAGTTCGCCGGTTCGACGACCCCTGTTCGCCCGGCGTCTTTGCAGACGGCGGCCACGGATTCCGGCGAAAGCCCGATCACGGCAGCCATCGCGCCCTCTCCCACCGGAACGGCCTCCTGCATATATTTGCCGCGCGACCGGAGCAGACGGACCGCCTCGGACAAAGGAAGCGCGCCGGAGGCCACCAGGGCCGAGTACTCCCCGAGCGAGTGTCCCGCGGCGCACAGGGGACGGATCCCGGTCTCCGCCGCGAGAACCCGATACGCGGCGACGCTCACCGTGAAGATGGAAGGCTGGGTATTCTCGGTCAGCCGGAGGTCCTCCTCGGATCCCCGAAAGCAGAGATCGGCGAGGGAAAACCCGACCGCCTCGGAGGCCTCCTGGAATACCCCGCGGGCGACCGGATACGCATCGTAGAGGTCCTTTCCCATGCCCGGGAACTGGGAGGCCTGGCCGGGAAAGAGCAGTCCGATCCCCATCGGTTTCCCCCCTACATCCGCAGCATGGCAGCGCCCCAGGTCAATCCCGCCCCGAAGGAAGCAAGAAGGACCAGGTCTCCCTTTGCGAACCGCCCCTGCTCGCGGGCCTCCGCGAGAGCAATCGGGATGGAGGCGGCGGAGGTGTTCCCGTACCGCTCCAGGTTGACGAACACCTTCTCCTCGGGGACCCCGAGGCGCTTCCCGACCGCCGCGATGATGCGCAGGTTCGCCTGGTGGGGCACGAAAAGGGCGATGTCCGAGATGTCCGCGTTATTGTGCCTTAGAGCCTCGAGGGACACTTCGACCATCCTCGTCACCGCCTGTTTGAACGTCTCGTTTCCCGCCAGCCGGATCGCATGCATCCGGTTCTCCTCAACCTCCGGCCCGTACGGGTGAACCGTCCCCCCGCCGGGGGCGTAGATCAGTTCCCAGAGGTTGCCGTCCGAGTGGAGGTGGCAACTGAGCACCCCTTCCCCGTCCGGGCACTCGGAAAGGACCGCCGCTCCCGCTCCGTCCCCGAAGAGGATGCACGTGTTCCGGTCCGTGTAGTCGGTTACGCTCGAGAGGATCTCCCCTCCCACGACCAGGGCCTTCTTTCCGCGGCCGGCACGGATCATCGCGTCCGCCGTGGCGAGGGAATAGAGGAAGCCGGAACACGCCGCGTTCAGGTCCAGCGCGAAGGCCCGGCCGGCGCCGAGCTTCATCTGCAGGAAGCAGGCCGTGGACGGAAGCGGCATGTCGGGCGTGCAGGTCCCGACCACGATGATGTCGATTTCGGAGGGGCTTACCCCCGCATCCGCGAGTGCGCGCCTCGATGCCTCCAGGCAAAGGTCGGAACACGCGGTCCGCGGTTCGGCGACCCGCCGGAGCTTGATCCCCGTCCGTTCCATGATCCACGAGTCGGACGTATCGACCATCTTCTCCAGGTCTTCATTCGTCAACGACTTCGGTGGAGCATACATCCCCAGGCCGATGATCCTCGATCCCACGATCGTTCCCCCTTCTGTACGGCGTCCCGGTCAGGAAGCCCCTTCTGGCGCCCCGGTTGCGAGCGCCCCCCCCAATCAGGGGATCGCCCGGGCGATCTCCTCCTCCACCCCGCGCTGGTGAAGGGAGCCCGCGGAGCGGATCGCGTTCTTCATCGCGCGGGCGTCCGACGAGCCATGGCAGATCACGACCCCCCCCTTCACGCCGAGCAACGGCGCGCCGCCGTATTCGGCGTAATCCAGCCTCGTCTTGACCCGCCGGATCGCCCCTCCGGCGAGGACGGCTCCCACTTTCGCCATGTAAGACTTCAAGATCTCCTCCCGCAGGAAATCGACGAGAGCCGTCGCCATCCCTTCCATGGTCTTCAGGATGACGTTCCCTACGAACCCGTCGCAGACGAACACATCGGCCTTCCCGGCGAAGAAATCCCTTCCCTCCATGTTCCCCACGAACAAGAGGTCGGTCTTTCGGAAGAGAGCGGCCGTCTCCCGGGTGAGATCCGTACCCTTCGTCTCCTCCTCCCCGATGCTCACGAGCCCCACGCGCGGGTGGGGAATCCCGAGGATCTTCCGCGCATACGCCTCCCCCATGACCCCGAACTGCACCAGATGGTACGGTTTGCACCCCACGTTCGCCCCGGCGTCGATCAGGACGATCGGTCCCGTCGGGGTGGGGATCGTGGCGGTGATCGCCGGCCGGTCGATCCCCTTGATCTTCCGGAGGACCATGAGCGCCCCAGCCATCACCGCCCCGGAATTTCCCGCGCTTACGAAGGCGGAGGCCTTCCCATCCGCCACGAGGTTCAGCCCCACGCGGATCGAGGAGTCCCGCTTCTTCCGGACGGCCACCCCCGGGCCGTCGTGCATCTCCACCACCTCGGAGGCGTTGTGCACTTCCAGTCTCTCCGCCCCCGGCCCCGCCCGGCGAAGCTCTTCCCGGATCGGCTCCTCCCTGCCGACGAGAACGATGGGGAGGCCGAACTCCCGGGCTGCCTGCACCGCTCCCCGGACCACCTCTCCCGGAGCGTGATCTCCTCCCATCGCGTCCACCGCTATTTTCATCGAAGGCAGAAAGGAGCGTGCGTCAGGATGTGGCGATGACTTCCCGGCCGTTGTACGTTCCGCAATTCGGACAGACGGCGTGGGGCCGCTTCACCTGCTTGCACTGCGCGCAGATGCTGCGCGCGGGGTCGGCCATCTTCTTGTGGGTCCTCCGCTTGTCCCGGCGGCACTTGGACCCGCGTCGCTTCGGATTCGGCATCGTTTACTCCTTTTTTTTCCTCAAAGTCTTCAAGATCTCGAACGCCCCCTCCCGGGTTTCCCCGGAACAGTCGCACTCGGCGCGGTTCCTGTCCCCGCCGCAATGGGGGCAGACTCCCCGGCAATCCTCCCGGCAAAGCACCTTGGCCGGCAGGGCGAGCGCCACCTGCTCCCAGAAGATGTCCGCCACCTCGATCCCCGCGCCGTCGTAGAAGGCGATGTCGAGGTCGTCGGCCCGGAGTTCGAGGTCCCCCGATTCGGCGGGGCCGCGGTCCGCCGGGACGAACACCGTCCGGAACTCCCGTTCCAGCCGCAGCGTGACGGGCTCCGCGCAGCGGTCGCATTCGGTATCCCCCTCGGCGGCGAAGGATCCGCTGGCCTCGAGATCCCTCCCCTCCAGGGAAAGGAAAAGGGTGATCGAGAGCATCCGGCAAGCGCGGAGCGGATACGTATTCATCCCCTCGAGAAGCCGTGGAACCCAGGTCTTCCCGCGGCTTGCGACGACATCGAGCCCCTCGCGGGGGATTTCGGACACCCGTATGTACAAAAGACGCACTTCCCCGAAAACTCGAAAAAATCACTATAGGAAACCCCTTCCCACGTGTCAATCGGGAATCTGCCTGACGGAAGGCTCCTGTGGTATACAATACGTATGAACCGGGATCCGGCAGTAGCGGGCCAGTTTTATCCGGGGACGGCGCGGGAGCTGGATCGCGTGGTCCGCCTCTACACCCGGGACGCCGAGGAAAAGATCCGCGCGAAGGGCATCGTCGTGCCGCACGCGGGGTATGTCTACTCGGGACCGGTGGCCGGAGAAGTCTTTTCCTCGGTGGAAATCCCCGAACGGAACATCATCTTCTGCCCCAACCATACGGGTGCAGGCGCCGAAGCCGCGGTCATGTCGCACGGGGCCTGGCGGATGCCCTGGGGGGATGTTCCGATCGACACCGATCTCGCGCAGCGACTGCTTGCGGCCTCCCCCCTCCTTTCCGAAGACGCCTCCGCGCACCGCCGGGAGCACTCTTTGGAGGTGCAGCTCCCCTTCCTCAGGCGCTTCCGGGAGGCGTTCCGCTTCGTCCCCGTCGCCCTCGGGCACCTCCCGCTGTCCGACTGCCGTGCGCTGGGGGAGGCGGTCGCCCGGGTCGCGGGGGAGGAACCCCGCCCCCCCCTGCTGATCGCGAGCTCCGACATGTCCCACTACGAAGCGGACGGCGTCGCCCGGAAGAAGGACGCATCGGCGATCGACCGGATGCTTGCCCTCGATCCGGATGGCCTGTTCCGGATCGTCCGGTCCGAGCGGATCTCGATGTGCGGAGTGATCCCGGCGACGGTCGTCCTGTTCGCGTCCCTTGCCCTTGGCGCCACGTCCGCCGTCCTGATCAAGTATTCGACTTCCGGAGAGGTAAGCGGCGACCGGGCGCAGGTGGTCGGATACGCCGGTATTGCGTTTCTGTAGGTCTGCGCAAGGCCGCCCCGGCGTCCAAACGCATCGATACCGAGTGAGGCCGAAATGTCCGAGGTCGTGACGCGTTTCGCCCCCAGCCCCACGGGGTTCCTTCACATCGGAGGGGCCCGGACCGCCCTCTTCAACTGGCTCTTCGCAAGGAGGCACGGAGGGAAATTCCTCCTCCGCATCGAGGACACCGACAAGGAGCGCTCCACGCCGGCGCTGGCGCAGGCGATCCTCGACGGGCTGGAATGGCTGGGCCTGTCATGGGACGAGGGCCCTTTCTTCCAGATGGAACGGATCGACCTGTACCGGCGGGAGGCGGACCGGCTCCTGGCGGAGGGGAAGGCGTACCGCTGCGTCTGCACGCCGGAGGACCTCGATTCCCGGCGCGAGGCGATGAAGGCCCGGGGGGAGAAGCCGCGCTACGACGGCCGGTGCCGGAACCTGCGTCCCTCGGAGGCGGCCGGGAAGACACACGTGCTGCGGTTCCGGGCCCCTTCCGCCGGGAAGACTGTCGTCACCGATCTTTTGCGGGGCGAGGTGACCTACGACAACGCCGAGCTCGACGACCTGGTTTTGGTACGCTCCGACGGTTCGCCGACCTACAACTTCGTCGTCGTGGTGGACGACGCGGCGATGGGGATCACCCACGTCCTTCGCGGGGACGACCACCTGAACAACACTCCGAAGCAGATCCTGATCTACGAGGCACTCGGCTATTCCCTGCCGAAGTTCGGCCACTTTCCTCTCATCCACGGGATCGAGGGCGGAAAGATGTCGAAGCGGCAGGATGATGTCTCAGTGCAGTCCTACCGGGAGCGGGGATACCTCCCCGAGGCGATGGTCAATTACCTGGTTCGACTCGGATGGGGTCATGGAGACCAGGAAATCTTCTCGATGGAGGAGATGCAGAGGATCTTCTCCCTCGAGAACGTCGGGAAATCCCCCTCGCGGTTCGACCCGGAGAAGCTGCTGCATCTGAACGCCCACTACATCAAGACCGGCGATCCGCAGCGCCTGGCGGGCTTGCTGGTCCCCTTTCTCCGGGGCCGCGGGATCGAGACGGAAAGATCCCCCTGGCTGGCCAAAGCGGTCCGCACCTTCCAGGAGAGGTCGAAGACCCTGGCGGAGATGGCGGAAGCTTCCGAGTACTATTTCCGGGTGAAGGAACCGGATCCGAAGACGGTTGAACGGTTCCTCACGAAGGATGCGGCCGAGCTCTTCGAGGAACTTGCGAAAGCGTTTGCCGCCCTGGATGAATTCACCCCTGCTGTAACTGAATCGTTACTTCATCATATTGCAGATAAGAGGTTTGATAATTTAGGGAAAGTTGCCCAACCGATCCGGGTGGCCCTGACCGGGGGCACCGTCTCGCCCGGGATCTTCGAGGTGATGGACGTGCTCGGGCGGGAGGAGGTCATCCGCCGCCTTACCGCCGCAGCAGAACGGATCCGCGCCCCGCGCTGACAGGAGCAGCCGACCACCAGAAATCGGAATGCGTGACGTACGATTTTAGAAAAGTACGCCATTCCGCCTCCGTGCACACGAGGCGGCAATGCTTCTGCAGGGTCCAGAGATCGTACAGCGCCGACCGGGAAAAATGCCACCCCCTGTGGCCCTGCGGGCAGTCCATGAAGAAAAGCCCCACATCCCTCCCATCGGTGTCTTCCCAAATAATCTCTTCCGCAGCGGGACCGAATCCCTATCCCTACCTCTTCGGCGGGAAATTGGCCGGGTCGATAACGTACCACACGTTGTTCACCCCCTGCCCGTTCGTATCTCCCTTCGCCTTGTCGCCCACCCAATAGTAGAGGGGATAGCCGCGGAACGTGGACTGTTTCTTCCCGTCCTCCCGCGTGATCGCTCCGAAATCCCCTTCGCTTACCCCCTTGCCCGGCATGACTTTTTCCCGGTAGTAGACCGGCCACTTCTCGACGCACGGACCGGCGCAGGCGCTTTTGCCGGGCGAGTCTTTCTTGAACCAGTAGAGCGTCATCCCCTTGGCATCCGCCAGGTAGTTCCCGACCCCTTCCTTGGAAAGCGTCTGCACGGCGTGGTCCATCGCCGCTGCCGATCCGCCCATCCCCAGAACGACGAAAACCGCGACCAGCCCGGCCGGTAAAACCTTCCCGAGTCTCTTCATATCCTTCCTCCCCTGGATCGCCCCCTTGGCAAAGCACGATTGATCGGATGGCAAATCCCTTGGCCCTTAAGATGCGATGGCCGGGGGGACCGATTCCGTCGGGGGCCTTCCGCCGGGAACGGACAGCATTGGCAAGCGTTACGCCGAAGGCCGGCTTACTTTCGTCCGGTTGCCGGGGGCCCCGGCCGGTACCGGTCTTTGAGATCGACGATCCGGTTGAAGACCGGGACTCCGGGGCGCGAGTCCGCCTCGTCGGCGATGAAGTAGCCGTGACGCAGGAACTGGAACCGATCTCCGGGGGATGCCTTAGCGAGCGTCGGTTCGACGAGGCAGCCCAGGACGATTTCCACCGACCCCGGATTGAGGAAGTCCTTGAAGGTCTTTCCGTCCTGTTCGTTTTCGGGATCCGGAACGGCGAACAGGCGGTCATAAAGGCGCACCTCGGCGGGCACCGCATGCGATGCGGACACCCATTGGACCGCTGTCGTCTTCTTCCGGCTCCCTTTCGCCGGTGCCCCCAAGGAACCGGAGTCGTACGTGCAGCGAAGCTCGTCGATGTCTCCGCTGGAAGGATCCCGGACGATCTCCTCGCACCGGAGGAAATAGGCACTGCGCAGCCGCACCTCCCCGCCGGGGCGGAACCGGATCCAATCCGCGGGAGGATGTTCCAGAAAATCGGTCCGCTCGATGAAGACCTCCCGAGAGAACGGCACTTTGCGGGAGCCCTCCTTATCGATGTCCCGCGGCCAGTAGGGAGCCTCCAGCCACTCGACTTTTCCTTCCGGGTAGTTCGCGATCGTCACCTTAAGCGGCCTAAGAACCGCCATGACCCGGGGAGCCCGGGCATTGAGGTCGTCGCGGATCGCGTCCTCGAGCAGCTCCATGCTGACCCGGCTGTTCGCCTTGTCGACGCCGATCCGTTCCGCGAACAGCCGGATCCCCTCCGGCGTGTAGCCGCGGCGACGCATCCCCGCGATCGTCGGCATGCGCGGGTCGTCCCAGCCCGCCACGAGGCCTTCCTCCACGAGCTGAAGCAACTTGCGCTTGCTCATGACCGTGTAG
>DASUAN010000320.1:0-2591 GCA_035763765.1 Candidatus Deferrimicrobiaceae bacterium | reverse complement strand
CGACAGGAAGAGGGATCCCCGGATCCGGTAGTCACTTCCGTGGATCGAGCAGAAGGGAGATCTCCTTCCGGCAGTCCTTGAGGTGGAGAAGGGTCATCGGGTCGTTCGTCCGGGCGAGGGCTCCGTCGAGCGATGACGCAAGGGCGGCAAGGGAGGCGCGCGCCGCGGCCCGGAAATCGGTGCGCCGAAGCTGCGCGAGGTCCGGGCTGTCCCCGGAGCCGGAGATGTCCGGTTTGTCCGTCCCCAGGACGGGGCTTTCGACCGCCCGCAGCATCCGTCCCATCCGCTCCAGGTAGGACCTCTGCAGGGTCCGGCGCCAGGGGTCGATCAAAGGACGCTTTGCCCGCAGCTCCTCCCACAGTCCCGCCTGCAGGTCGGAGAGGAATTTCCTGGCGGAGTAGGATGCGCCGGGCGCGAGGGCTTCCCCGTCCAGGAGAAGGCGGAACCGCTCGGGACTGACCAGCTCCAGAAGGAGGGAGCGCTGGAGGTCCGTCACCGGGTCGACCGCCCCGAGATACCGGATCCGGTTCAGGATTTCGGGGTCGGCCAGCGATCCGGGCGACCGGAACGCCCGCTCGAGAAGGAACGCCACGGCCTTCTCCTGGGATTTCGCCGGGACCCGGGAGAAGGGAGCCTCTCCCCGCCCCCCGAGGTACCGGGTCTCGACGACCCCCCCCACCAGCTTTGCCACGGAGCGGAACCAGTCGAGCCGGACCTTGAGGAGTTGTTTGTACATCTCCTCCAGGACCGTGGTGTCCTCCCCCAGCTTCTCCGTGGCCGCGACCAGGCGGGAGAGGACGCGTTCCTGGTTCGCCAGACCCAGGGCGGTGGATTCGACCGGGTCGCTTCCGATCGCCTCCACCCTCACGGTGGGGTCCACCCCCGCCGGCCCGTCCTCCCCGCCGTACCGAAGCCACGGTTCCTCGATCTGCCGCGCAGCCATCCGGTCGAGCAGCGGGATCTCCTCCCGGGGCGAGTTCGCCTCCGGAAAGGGGAGGTATCCCCACGTGATCCCGAACCGGTCGTAGGGGGCCACCACCGGAAGGAGCCGGGTCACGCCGTCCCCCGGCTGCGCCACGTAGTTGAACCGCCCGTAGGACATGATCGACGCCACGGTGCCGTGCTCCGCCGTGAAAACCGGGTCCCGGAGCTGGGAGACGGTATACGCGGAGCTCGCCTTGTGGTTGTGCCGAAGCCCCAGGGCGTGCCCCACCTCGTGGGCCGCCACGTAGCGGAGAAGCTCGCCCATCACCTCGTCGGGAAGGGGAATCCTCTTCGCCCGCGGGTCGAGGGGCGAGCTCAGGACGAAGTACCATCCCTCCACCAGCTTGAGGATGTCGTGCCAGAAGACGATGTGGGAGGAGAGGATCTCCCCGCTGCGGGGATCGTGGACGTGGGGGCCCGTGGCGTTGGGGATCGGCTCGGTGGACCACCGGATCACCGAGTATCGCACGTCCTCGGGATCCCAGGAGGGATCCTCCTCCGCGGCCGGGGCGTTTCGGCAGACGACCGCCCCGAGGAACCCCGCCTCCTCGAAGGCGGCATTCCAGTCCTCCACCCCCCGGCAAAGGGAGGATCGCCACTTCTCCGGGACCTCCCGGGAGAGGTGGAAGACGATCGCGCGCACCGGCTCCGACCGGGTCGCCTCCGGATCCTTCTTCTCGAGACGGAAGCGGTTGATGAAGCGACGCCGCACCATCCGGTTCTCCTCGGTCCGGTACTCCTCGAAGGAGCGCGCGAAGTAGCCCACGCGGGGGTCGAAGTACCGTCCCCGCATCGGCTTTTCCGGCAGGAGGGTGAGGCTGTAGTGGACCATCACGGAGAGGCTGCGCAGGTCCCCCGGGATCTTCGGGGCCGGACCCTTCTCCTTGCCCGTGCCGGGAAGGGGGGGAGGCCCGAGGGAGTAGGTGATCACGGAGCGGACCTCGAGGTTCCCGGGGAATGCCTTGACCTCGTCCACGTAGCATCGGGAGGCATCCACGGAAGGGGGCGCGGGAAGCTTGAGGCGGCTTAAGACCTCCCGGGCCGAGAAGTCGGGGAGGTCCGAGGTCAGCAGTTTCGTGGCGTCGATCACGGCGGCGTTGTCTGCACCGTAGGCCTCCACGTCGAAGGCGGAGAGGATCGGCGGGAGGGAGGCCCGTTCTACCGCATCCTCCAGCGAGGAGTCCCCGACCGCCCGCTTCTCGTAGGAGAGACCCCGGAGCAGGACCCGGTCGTCCCGCTTTTCCCAACGGACGACGCGGTAGTTGACCGGCAGGCCGCTGAACCCCACGCCGGACGGCACCCGGGACACCTCGGTGTACCAGAGCATCTCCCGTCCCAGCAGGGCGGCGGGGATCTCGTAATACACCTTCGGGCCGATGCGGTGGACCTTGAAAAGACCTTCCAGGGTTTTTGCCTCCTTCGTCACCACCTCCGCGTACGGCTTCGGCCCTTTCTTGCCGTTCTCCTTTCCGTCCCCCTTCGGTTCCTCTGTTCCCCCTTCCCCTGCGGCAGGACCCGTTGGGGAATGTCCCGGAAAGGCCTCGTGAGGCCACAAGGCCCCTGCGGCCGTGTTAAGAAGCAGGAAAAGAAGAAGGAGAAGGCGTATT
>DASUAN010000319.1:0-3192 GCA_035763765.1 Candidatus Deferrimicrobiaceae bacterium | reverse complement strand
CGAATGGTTCGCGGAAGAGGGAAAACGGATCTACGGGGACGTCATCCCCACGCACCAGGCGGACAAGCGGATTCTCGTCCTGAAGGAACCGGTCGGCGTCGTGGCGGCCATCACCCCGTGGAACTTCCCCGCGGCGATGATCACCCGCAAAGCCGCCCCCGCCCTGGCCGCCGGCTGCGTCGTCGTGAGCAAGCCGGCCGAACAGACCCCCTTTTCGGCGCTGGCCCTGGCCGAACTGGCCGAGCGGGCGGGGATCCCTCCGGGGGTGTTCAACGTGGTCACCGGAGCGCCCGTCGAGATCGGCGGGGAACTGACCTCCAACCCGATCGTCCGCAAGCTGACCTTCACCGGGTCGACGGAAGTCGGAAAACTGCTGATGCGGCAATGTTCCGGCACGGTGAAAAAGGTGTCCCTGGAGCTCGGGGGGAACGCCCCGTTTCTTGTCTTCGACGACGCCGATCTCGAGGAGGCCGTCGCGGGAGCCGTCGTATCGAAGTACCGGAACAGCGGCCAGACCTGCGTCTGCGCCAACCGGTTCCTGGTGCAGGACGGGATCTACGACGCGTTCTCCGAACGACTCGCCGAGGAGGTGGGGAAGCTGAAGGTGGGCGACGGACTGAAGGGGGAGACGCACCAGGGCCCGCTGATCGACATGGACGCGGTGAACAAGGTCGAGTCCCAGATCGCCGACGCCCTCGCCAAGGGGGCGCGGCTGGTGACCGGAGGGCGGCGGCACAACCTGGGGGGGACCTTCTTCCAGCCCACGATCCTCGCCGACGCCGCCTCCGGGATGACGCTGGCCCGCGAAGAGACGTTCGGTCCGGTGGCGCCGCTGTTCCGCTTCCAGACCGAGGAGGAAGCGGTTCGGATGGCCAACGACACGGAATACGGCCTCGCCGCCTACCTGTACAGCCGGGACCTCGGTCGGGTCTTTCGAATCGCCGAGGCGCTCGAGTGCGGCATCGTCGGGGTCAACACCGGGATCATCTCCACCGAAGTCGCTCCCTTCGGCGGAATGAAGGAGTCGGGCATCGGGCGGGAAGGTTCGAGGTACGGCATCGAGGAGTTCCTCGAGATCAAATACCTGTGCCTGGGGGGGATCGCGCCTCGCTAGGTCCCGACCAATCCGAATCCGATCCTACCACTCCTTCAGGATGAAGCCGGCGCCGATGCGGTTGGCGGAGGCCCGGTAATCGAGCAGGCTTTCCCCGTAACCGTTGAAATATTGGAGGTACCCGCTCACGTATCGAAACAGGGGGAAGCTCCAGTCGATCTGCACGGCGCCCTTGTTTCCGCGGCCCCGCAGGTTGTTCCTCACGGAAAGTCCGACCAGGTGCCCGCCCCGATGGTAGTGGACGTCGATCTGCCCGTACCCCAGGAACCGATCGATCCCGGGGTTGTCGTCCTCCGACTCGCTCTCGGGAATGCGGTACCAGGCCTTCAGGAGGACGGCAAGCCTCTCCCGTTCGAAGCCGAAATTCGCCACCAGGCGGTTCCAGCTCCGCGAAAGCGGCCGGGACCGGCCGTTGGACTGGTGATTGATGCCCACGTTGATGTACCGGCCCGTCAGCCCCAGGAGATCGTAGTTCGTGCGGAAGTTGAGCAGCAGCTCGGGCTCGTAGTCGGTTTCGCGGAACGGCGACGAGTTCTCGAAGTCGTAGAACTGCCAGAAGGAGATCTGCGTGTACGCGATCCAGAGGTCCATGTCCCTCCCCAGCACGTCCTGCCAGAGCTTCGTCTTGAAGCTGATCTGGAACTTCACCTCCTGGTGCTGGATTTCCCGGTCCGGGTCCGCCTGGAGGAGGGCCTCACTGGGCGTGGTGTTGTAGGTGTAGGGAAGGAGGTAGTTGAAACGGTGCGGCCGGAGCGCGAACCCTTTCCGCCGCGACTCCGGGTCCAGGTCCCACAGCCGGGACAGGTAGGACTCCGCGCCTGTCTCCGCGGGGCCGCGGGCCGCCAGCTCGTCGTAGCAGGCAAGACGGGCTGCGTTGTCCGCGATCTGCGCGCACGCGTCCGGGCGGCCGGGCGCCGTTTCCCCGGAAGCGCCGGCCGCGGTGGCGGAAAGCGCCAGCATCAGGAAGAGGCACGGCAAGGACGGGATCCCACGGGAAACGAAAACGGGACGGATCGGCAACCTTTCCCCCTGTGAATCAGGCATGTTGGGACCAGCCTGATTGTAATGCCAAAACTCCGGGTGCAGAATAGAAGAAAGGGATCGCCGCCGCGTCCCCGAATCCGATGTCAGCTATCCTCTCGTCGATTCGAGGAAGACCGTGGACCTCAAGGCGCTCGCCAAAAAAACGTTTCTGCGACGGTTCGTCCTGTGGCCTGCCGTCGCCCTCGCGGTCTACGCGATCGTCGGGTTTTTCGTCCTGCCTCCCGTCGTCAAGTCGGTCCTGGTCAAGCGCCTATCCGAGAAACTGAACCGCCCGGTGGCGATCCGGGCGATCCGGATCAACCCCTTCGTTCTCTCGGCCCGCGTGCTGGGGTTTTCCGCGGAGGACCGCGGCGGCGCGGGGCCGTTCGTCTCCTTCGACGAGCTGTACCTCAACTTCCAGGCGGCCTCCCTCGTCCGGGGCGGTCCGGTTCTCCGGGAGATCCGCCTTGCGTCCCCCCACGTCACGCTGATCCGGAACGAGGACTTGACCTACAATTTCTCGGATCTTCTCGGGGGGCCTGCTCCCGCCGCCAAACCATCGGGAGGGGAAAAGCCCTTCCTGTATTCCCTGAACAACATCCACGTCATCGGGGGAAACGTCGATTTCGACGACCGCCCCAAGCGCACGCGCCACACGGTCCGGGACCTCTCGATCGACATCCCCTTTCTCTCGAACCTCTCCTATGCCGAGGACATCTTCGTCAAACCGCTTCTCAAGGGGGACATCAACGGGACGGCGGTTGCGCTCGAGGGGAAGACCAAGCCGTTCAGCCCATCCCGGGAGACCACCGTGGAGCTGGATATCCGCAACTTCGAGATCCCGCACTACCTGGAGTACCTCCCGGTGGAGCGGAAATTCCGGGTCCCCGCCGGGACGGCGGACGCACAGACCGTCCTGTCGTTCTCCCAGCCCGCCGGGGGGTCTCCCGTCGTCGCAATTTCGGGAACCGTGACGCTCAAGGACCTCTCCATCACGGACCGGAACGATTCGCCGGTGCTTCGGCTGCCGTCCTTGTCGGTGGGTATCGGATCCC
>DASUAN010000318.1:0-2243 GCA_035763765.1 Candidatus Deferrimicrobiaceae bacterium | reverse complement strand
GGTCCTGGGGCGCCCTCTCTACCGGGAGATCGGGGCGATCCCCGGGGCCGTGGAGCTGGGCGTGTTCGTGGTGCCTCCCCGCGACGTCGTCGAGGCGATCCCCCGGCTGGCGGCGAAAGGGATGCGGGCCGCCGTCGTGATCTCCGCCGGGTTCCGGGAGGTCGGCGGGGAGGGGGCCCTTCTCGAGCGGGCCCTCCGGGAGGCGTTCTCCGCGGCTTCGGTGCGGGCGGTGGGGCCGAACTCCCTGGGGGTCATCGACACCCATGCGAGGTTGAACGCCTCCTTCGCCGCCGGAACCGCACCCCCCGGTTCGATCGCCTTCTTCTCCCAGTCGGGCGCGCTCTGCACCGCGCTGCTGGACTGGGCGGAGGGAGAGGGGATCGGGTTCTCCAAGGTCGTGAGCCTGGGGAACGAGGCGGACGTCTCGGAGGCGGACCTCCTGGAGCTTCTCTCGGACGACCCGGAGACCCGGGTAATTCTCGGCTACGTCGAGAGCATCCGCGACGGAGGGCGGTTCCTCCGCGCCGCGGCGGGAGCGACCGCGAAGAAACCGGTGATCCTGCTGAAGGCCGGCTCCACCTCGGCCGGGGCCCGGGCCGCCTCGTCCCACACGGGGTGCCTGGCCGGATCCGACCGTGCGGTTTCGGCCGCGTTCCGGCAGGGCGGGATCCTGCGCGCGGAAACCGTCGAGGACCTGTGCGACCTCGCCATGGGGTTCGCGATGCAGCCGCTCCCCGAAGGGGATCGCCTGCTGATCGTGACGAACGCGGGAGGCCCCGCCATCCTGGCCGCGGACATGGCCGAGAGACTCGGCATCCCCCTGGCCGGGGTCTCCGGTGAGCTTCGGGGAAGGCTCGCGTCGCGGCTTCCCCCGACGGCGAGCCTCGGGAACCCGGTGGATCTCGTCGGGGATGCCCGCGCGGACCGGTACCGGGAGGTTCTCGAGCAGGTTCGGGACGATCCCGGCCTGGACGCGGTGCTCGTGCTGCTGACCCCGCAGGCGATGACCGAGCCCGTGGAGACCGCCCGCGCGGTCGTCTCGGCGCTGGCCGGTTCCGGGAAGAGCTCGTTCGCCTCCTTCCTGGGAGATCGCTCCGTCCGGGAGGCCCGGGTGGTACTGAAGGAGGGGGGAGTTCCGCACTACCCGGGGCCGGAGAGGGCGGTCCGGTCGCTCCGGGCGATGATCGCCTACCGCGATGCCCGGGACGCTTCCCCGCGGGGCGTTGCGCAGACCGGGGGCGACCGCCCCCCCGCGGTCGCGGCGGCGCTGCGGGACGCGCTCTCCCGGGGGTGGAGAGCGCTGGGGGAGGAGGGCAGCCGGGGGATCCTGGAGGCCTACGGGTTCCGGTTCCCGGGGCACCTGCTCGCCCGGACCAGCCGCGAGGCGGAGGCGGCGTTTCGCCGGCTGGGGGGAGGCCCGGCGGTGATGAAAATCGTGTCCCCCGGCATTCTCCACAAAACCGAGGTGGGGGGGGTCCGGCTCGACCTCCGCTCGACGCGGGAAGTCGCGCGCGCATTCGTGGAGATCACCTCCGCGGCGCGCAGGATGGCGCCGGAGGCATGGATCGAGGGGGTCTCCGTGCAGGAGATGGTCCGCGGGGGGCAGGAGGTGATCCTGGGCATGAGCCGCGATCCGCAGTTCGGCCCGCTGCTGATGTTCGGGCTCGGGGGGATCCACGCGGAGGTTCTCCGGGACGTTTCCTTCCGGGTCGCTCCCCTTTCCCGCCGGGACGCGGAGGAGATGGTGCGGGAGATCCGGGGGTATCCTCTCCTCGCCGGCTTCCGGGGGAGTGAGCCCGCGGACGAACCGGCCATTGCGGATGCGATCCTTCGCCTGTCGAGGATGTCGATCGAATGTCCCGAAATCGTGGAACTGGATCTCAACCCGGTCATGGCGATGCCGAAAGGCGGGGGGCTGACGGCGATCGACTGCCGGGTGGTCCTCGCGGAGGGGAAGCGATGAACCTGTACCTTGCCTCCACCGGCGGATTCTCGGGGAAGACGCTCCTGGCCCTGGCGCTTTCGACGATCTGGCGGGAGGGGGGGTGTCCGTGGGGTATGTCAAGCCGCTGGGGAAGATCCCGGCGATGGAGTCGGGGAAGGTCGTCGACGGGGACGCCATGTTCCTGGCGAGGGAGCTGGGGTTGCCCGGTCCCCCCGAGTCGATCTGTCCGGTCGTGATCACGCAGGACCTTGTGATGGCCGCGTACCGCCGGGAGCCTCTCCCGCTGCACGACCGGGTG
>DASUAN010000317.1:0-2089 GCA_035763765.1 Candidatus Deferrimicrobiaceae bacterium | reverse complement strand
CTCGCCGAGTACGACCTGTCCTCCGTGCGCATCGCGGCGTACGGGGGTGCGCCGATGGACGCGGAGACGATCCGCGGGATCCGGCGGATCTGCCGGGCGGAGCTCCACAACTGCTACGGCCTCACGGAGACCTCCTCGCTGGCGACGGTTTTGCCCGCCTCGATGGCGCTTTCGCGCGCGGACTCCGTCGGGTTCCCCGTTCCCCGCACGGAGGCGGAGGTCCGGGGGCCGTCGGGGGAAGTCCTTCCTCCGGGAGAGGCCGGGGAGCTTTATCTCAAGGGGCCGCACATCGTCCGGGGGTATTTCGGCGCTCCGGAGAAGAGCAAGGAGGCGATCCGGGAAGGGTGGCTGCGGACGGGGGACATCGCCCGGATCGATGCGGAAGGGCTGGTGTACATCCTCGACCGGGCGAAAGACATGATCAACCGGGGAGGGGAGAAGGTATACGGGCTCGAGGTGGAAAACGTCCTGTACGCTATTCCCGGGGTGGCCGAGGCGGCGGTGTTCGGGGTTCCCCACCCGGTGTTCGGCGAGGTGCCGGTCGCCGGCGTGGTCCCCATGGAGGGCGCCTCCCTCGATCCGGAGTCGATCCGGGAGCACTGCCGGACGCGCCTGGCCGACTACAAGGTTCCCGTCGAGATCCGGTTCGTCGAACGGCTCCCCCGGAACCCGGGGGGGAAGGTGCTGAAGCACGAGCTGAAGAAACAGTGGGCATCCGGCCCGCAGGAGGAAGTCCGATGATGAACGGAAAACAGTATGTGGAAAGCCTGAAGGCCCTCAAGCCGAGGGTCTTTTATCGGGGGGAAAGGCTCGAGGCTCCGTATGACCACCCGGCGATTCTCCCGCACGTCAGGACGGCGGCGGTCACATACGACCTCGCGCACGACCCGAAACACGCGGACCTCATGACGGCTTCGTCCCACCTGACGGGGAAGACGGTCTCGCGGTTCACGCACCTGTTCTGGAGCGTGGACGACCTCGTCCGGAAGATCGAGATGCTCCGTCTGATCGGCCGGGAGACGGGGACCTGCTTCCAGCGGTGCGTGGGCCTGGACGCGATCAACGCCCTCTGGTCCGTCACCTACGACGTGGACCAATCGAAAGGGACCGATTACCACACGAGGTTCCAGGCATTTCTCGAACGGCTGCAGCGCGAGGACCGGATGTCGGCGGGAGCGATGACCGACGTCAAGGGGGATCGCTCCCTTCCTCCCTGGCAGCAGCCGGACCCCGACCTGTTCGTCCGGATCGTGGACCGGAAGCCCGGCGGAATCGTGATCCGGGGCGCGAAAACCCACATCACCGGAGCGGTGAACTCCCACGAGATCTTCGTGATGCCCACCCTCGGCCTTCCCCCGGAAGGCGCCGACTACGCCGTCGCCTGCGCCGTCCCCGTCGACGCCCCGGGACTGACCCTGGTGTTCGGAAGGCAGACGAACGACGAGCGCAAGGAAGAGGAGGGGCAGTTCGACTGCGGCACCTCCTTCGGGGTGGTCGGAGGAGAGTGCACGTTGATCTTCGAAGACGTGTTCGTCCCCGACGAGCGGGTGTTCATGGACGGGGAGGGGGATTTCGCCGGATCGCTCGTGGACCGGTTCTCCGCCTGGCACCGCGCCAACTACGGGGGGTGCAAGGCGGGAAACGCCGACATCCTGCTCGGCGCGACGGCCCTGCTCGCCGAGATCCACGGGACGATCAAGAACTCCATCGTCCGGGACAAGCTCACCGAGATCGTCCACCTCGTGGAGACCATCTATGCGAGCGCCGTGGGTTCCTCCGCGCTCGCGACGAAGCTTCCCGCGGGGAACTGGCTGGTCGACCCGCTCCTGGCGAACACCGTGAAGCAGAACGTGACCCGGTTCCTCTATCAGGTGGGCCGGCTGGCGCACGACCTGGGGGGCGGCCTACTGTCCACGCTTCCCTCCGATGCCGACTTCCGCAGCGGGGAGATCGGGGGGCTCCTGACGAAGTACTTCGCCGGCCGGCAGGGGTTCGCGACCGAGGAGAAACGGAAGCTGTGCCGGTACATCGAGAACATGACGTCCGTGGCGACGCTCGTCGAGGCGCTCCACGGCGCGGGATCGCCCCA
>DASUAN010000316.1:0-16794 GCA_035763765.1 Candidatus Deferrimicrobiaceae bacterium | reverse complement strand
CGAAGAAGTCCTTGAAGATCTCCGGGTCCTTCTTCCACGGGATCCCTAGCTCTTCGTATTCCCGGCCCATGATCTCCTCCGTGTACCGGAAATGCGGCCCGGGGTTCTCCAGGAAGGAGACGATGCCGCGCTCCCGGCAGCAGGAAAGGGACCGGAGGGAGCTTCCCGACCAACCGTGAAAGAGATCCGCTCCCTTTTTCAGGACCCGGACCGTGAGACGGTCCAGGGACTTCATCTTGACCGGATAGTAGTAACGGGAAGGAAGGTTGGAGAAGATCTTCGTCCCATAAAACCGCATGGGACGGATGTAGTGCGCCGGAATCTCCTTCTGCCGGTTTCCATACGCCACGACCTTCCCGAGGTATCCGCGGGCGTAAATCCCCTTGAGTGCCTCGAACCCGTCGACCCCGAGGCCGGATGCGCCGATGCGCGTAGGAATGGAATAGACGATCTTCATCCGGTCCTCCTCACGCCTTCTTCACCATGAGGTACAGCTTCGAGAGGGTCGAGCTTGTGTACACGGCCGTCCTCCTCTCGAACCACCCGACGTCATCCTTGACCACGATCCTCCGGATGTCGAACGGATCGCCGCCCGCCTCGACGACTCCGGGCTTCGTGGTGAACGCCGCATGATACCCGGCCCGTTTCGCCGCCTCCACCGCCGCAGGGCTCGTTCGGCCGTACGGCCAGCAGAGATAGCGGCACGGCCTGCCCGTATTCTGCTCGATCACCTCCCTGGATCCGCGGAGCTCGCCCGCGAGGGCTTCCGGGGAGAGCGTGTCGCACCGGGGGTGGGTTTTCGTGTGCGAGTGGAATTCGACCAGGCCCCCCGACGCCATCTCCCGGACATGGTCCCAGTTGAGCACGACCCGGTGCGCCTTGCCCTCCCTCACCAGCCATTTGGACTCCCGGTGGGTCGGGACGGACGGTCCCCTCTCTCCCCTTTCCGAGGACGCCTTGTCCACCCGGTCGGTCACGAGGAAGACCGTCGCGCGGACGCCGTATTTCTTCAGAACGGGAAAGGCGAAGAGGTAGTTGTCGAGCCAGCCGTCGTCGAAGGTGACGGCCACGGATTTCTTCGGAACCGCCCCCCCCTGAAGATACGCAAGCAGATCGCTCGGGGAGATCGACCGGTAACCCCCCTCGCGCAGGAACCGCATCTGTCCCTCGAATACATCCGGCGTCACCGTCACCGGGTCTCCCTTGTGGGGATTGACATGATGGTACATGAAGACCGGGACCGGACTCACCGCCGTCGCTCCCCGGCGAGCGCGGTATACAGATCGTCCATCTTCGCGCACATCCTCTCGACGGTGTAATTCTCCCGGACGATCCTGTACCCCTCGATTCCCATGCGGCGTGCGCCCTCCCGGTCCCGGAGAACGGCGATGACGGCACGGGCCAGTTCGCCGGCGTCTCCGGGGGGGACGAGATAACCGTTCACGCCGTCCTCGACCACTTCGGGTACTCCTCCCGTGAGGGTCCCTACGACGGGTTTTTCCATCGCCATCGCCTCGAGGAAGGAGGTGCCCAGAGCCTCCTCCAGGGTCGGGAGCACGAACAGGTCCAGGGATGCGATCACGTTGGGGACGTCCTGGCGCAACCCGAGCATGAACACCTTCTCCACAAGCCCCCGATTCCGGATCATTCCGGAAACGTTGTCCCACTGGGGGCCGTTCCCGGCCAGCACGAACACCGTCTCCGGGACGGCGCGAAGGATCTCGGGCACCGCGTCCAGCAGGATGTGGTGCCCCTTCTTCCTCCGAAGGATGGCCACCATACCGACCAGCGGAACGGCGGGGGACAGCCCCAGTTCCTCCCGGATCGTCCCGGCAGCAGCCCCGGGGGAAAACCGCCGGATGTCCACTCCGGTGGGGATCGCCACGATCCGTTCCACCGGGACTCCCTCGCCCACCAGATACCGCCGGACGTACTCGCTGACCGTCACCACCCGGTGCGGGAGATACCGGTACGAGATCCGGGACGTGATGGGGAGCGCCAGATGGCGCGTACGGACGATGATGGGACGCCGGGGGGACATCCGCCCCGCCAATCCCGCCAGCAGGCTGTCCCTCCCGCTGTGCGTATTGAGGATGTCCACGCCTTCTTCCCGGATGATCCTCCGGATCGACGCCACCGCGGCGACATCGTAGCTTTTTCCCATGCGGCAGTGCCGGACCGCGATCCCTTCGGCGGCCGCGCGCTTTCCGATTTCGGCCTCGGGGGGACAGAGGAGGAGCGTTCGGTACCCCTTTTTCGACAGGCCCCGCAATTCCTCGAGCGTCCGGTTTTCCTGTCCTCCCCACCCGAGAGAGGACTCCGAGTGCATCAGCGTCGGCACGGTCCCGTTTTCCTCGTCTTCCCTCACCCGGGCAGCGCCGCCTCGCCGGACGGCTTCCCCGTTTTTCTCTCCCAGGCACGGGAAAGAACCCCGAGGATCTCCCCGACCTTCTTCTCCAATGGCACTCCCTCGGCCGCCCGCCGCGCAGCGTTCCCCATTCTCATCCGGAGTGCGGGGTCCAGCAGCTCCTCCATTCGGCCCGCGAGCGCGGGGACGTCAAACGGATCCGCGAGGACGAATCCCGCCTCCCCGTCGCGGAAGATCTCCGTGACGCCGTTCGTCTCCGTGGTGATCACCGGAAGGCCGGCGGCCATCGCCTCCAGGCACGCATTGCTGAACGGCTCGTAGACCGTCGGGAAGACGAACGCGTCCGAGCCGAGGTGGAATTCCTCGGCTCCGCTCACGGGCCCGAGGAATCGAAGGACGCCCCCGGCCCCAGCCGACGCCGCGCGATCCAGGTAAGGACGGGGATCCCCCTTCCCGACGACGAGGATGCGGAACCGTTTCCGGGTCCGGGAAAGGGAGATCGCGGCGTCCGTGAGGGCCCCTACGCCTTTTCGGGAGAACCCGGAACCGACGAAGAGAAAGACGGCCTCCTCTCCGGAGATGCCGAATCGCCTGCGGAGATTGGCCCCGGCCTCTTCCTTCTTCGCTGCGGGGAACCGCGAGAGATCGACGCCGTTGTGGACGACGAAAACGGTCTCCGCCGGAACTCCGTAATGGCGCACGATCTCTTCCTTCCCGCGCGCCGAATTCGCGATGACGGCCAGGAGTTTTTCCGACAGGAACATCTGCCGTTCCAGCTGGATGTGGGTCCGGTTCAGGGGGCGCAGACGGTCCAATGCAGCGACGTACGGGGATTTCAACGCCCGTTTTCTCATCAGCCACTCGGCGTGGCACCCGTCACCCGCGCGATAGACCTCGGCCCCCGGCAACCGATCCCAGGAAAAGAGCAGCCACTCCGGATGGGCGCGCGCCCACCGGCCGACCGCCAGCGCGAACAGGAACGGGCGAAACGCAGCGGGCCGTTTCGGCACGCGGATCCGCTCCCAGGAGGAGACCGTCCTCTCCGCCCCTTCCCAGGCCGATGACAGGATCCGGACATCCGAGCCGGCCTCCCGCAGGCGCTCCGCCAAAGCGTCCAGATACCGCTCGGCCCCCCCGTGGGAGGAATACCGGTATCGCGCGAGGGCTATGCGCATTCGACCGGCCCCCGATTCTCCCCGGTCCCAAGGATCCGATCGATCTCGTCCGTTACCTGTCCGAGCGTGATCTCCTCCAGGGAGATGCTTTTCCCCTTCCCGCTCCCGCCTGGGGGGGGGCTGTCCGATTCCCGCTGCACGACGGCATGGCGACCCACCCTGCGCGTCCCCGCCGGACGCTCCGCCGTGTATCCCCAGTCGATCCCCTCCCAGGGAGCCCAGTTGAACGCCCCCGTGGGGCCGAACAGCGCGACGACCGGCGTTCCCACGGCCGCCGCGATATGCATCGGGGCCGAATCCACCCCGACGAAAAGGCGGGCCGATGCGATCGCCGCTCCCAGTTCCTTGAGGCGCAAGTCGCCCGCGAGAGAGGCGCACGGCGAATTCGAAGATGTCGCGACCCGGTTCGCCTGGGCGATCTCCGCGGGATCCGGCCCCGAGGTCACGACCGGGAAGAGCCCTTTCCGGGATAGGTGGGCGACGACCCCGGCCATTCCCTCTTCCGCCCAGCACTTGAACGTCCAGCGGGACGTCGGTTGCACCACTGCGTAGGGAACGTTCATGGGCACCCCCGCAGCGGAAAGCTTCCGGTGTGATTCCTCCCTGTCCCCCTCGGAGAAATGAAACCGCAAGGAAAGACCCCCCGGGGGGATGCCGGCCGCCGACAGCACGTCGAGATCCTTCCCCACCTGGTGCCGGTACAGGTCCGGGCGGGGGCAAAGATGCGTGTAGAGCCGTTCCTTGCCCCACAATCCAAGGCGGGCGGGTGCGACGCCGACGCGGAACCGGGCGCCGGAAAGCACGGAGAGGATGGCGCCGCGGTCTCCCTCGGTGAAGTTTACAGCGACTTCCGCACGGAGGGACCGGATCTCCCGGAGCAAGGCGAGTTCCTCCCCGAACCGACCTCTCCCGCCCGCATTTCTTTTCCCGCGCCGGAAGGCCAGAACGCGGTCGATGTCCGGGTTGCCGGAGAGCATATCCTGCGTCCCCTCGTTCACGACGGCCGCGATCCGGGCCCCGGGAAATGCGCCGCGCAACGCGTGGAACGCGGGGGTGGAGAGGAGGACGTCCCCGATGTGCCGCAACTTGAACGCCACGATCGAACTGACGTCGCGCCCGAGGAGACTATCCCGCATCCTTCTCCCTCAGTTTCGAATACTTGGCGAACGTGTAGCGGGAATAGAGCATGGCCAGCCGGAAGCCGAGTGCACCGTCGAGGAACCCCCGCCGGAGAAGGTACATCTTCAGGAACGTGAACGGCGGGCGGAACCAGAGGTCCAGAAGCGTCCCCCGGGCCCCCTTCTTCCGAAGCTCCTCCGCCCCGAGCGCCGCGTACCGGTCCATCCGCTCCAGAAAATCCGCCGTATCCCGGTAGGTGTAGTGGATCAGGTCGCCCGCGAGCGTTCCCACCCGGCCGGACAGGCGGACGACCTCGTGCACCTGACGGTCGTTGAACCTCCCCCGGTCCTTCCGCCAGAGTCGGATCGTGTAGTCCGGGTACCACCCCCCATGCCGGACCCAGGCATCGCCGAAATAGCTCCTCCGCGGAACGCGGTATCCGTCGACGGGAACCGAGGAGAGGTCGAGGCCGGCGATCTCCCGGGCCAGTTCGTCCGAGACCCGTTCATCGGCGTCGATGCTGAAGATCCAGGGGCCTAGGGCCTTGGCGAGGGCGCTGTTCTTCTGCGGGCCGAACCCCTTCCACTCCTCGGGGAACCAGCGGACGCGCGGATCCCGTCGGCAGACTTCCTCCGTCCGGTCCGTACTTCCCGAGTCGACCACGACGATCTCGTCCGCGAAGGCCAGGGAGGCGAGGCAGTCCCCCACGTTCTTCTCCTCGTCCCTCGTGATGAGGATCGCGCTCACTCCCTTCACGGGAGATCCCTCGCATCCGCCGCAAAATCGCGCGCCGCCGCGATGACCATCTCCGCCGTGACCCCCAGCATGCACTCGTGTCCGCGGTCGCACACTCGCAGCTTGCAGGGGGAGCAGTCCACGTCCACCCGGACGACCCGCGCCTTGTCCGTCCACGGCGAGGTCTTGTTCCAGTCCGTCGGTCCGAAGATCGCCACGATCGGCACTCCGAACGCCGCCCCGATGTGCATCGGACCGGAATCGTTCGTCACCAGGAACGAGCACGAGGCGAGAAGGGCCATCAGCTCCCGCACGGTCGTTCGACCCGCGAGGTTCACCGGTTTCCGCCGCATCGCCGCCTCGATCTCCTCCGACAGGGGCCTCTCGGGAACGGACCCCAGGAGGACGACGCTTGCCTCCCATTCCTCCGACAAGGCGTCCGCGACCTGCGCGAACCGGTCCGGATACCACCGCTTCGCGGATCCGTAGGTGGCCCCCGGATTGATCCCCACCACCTTCCTGCCCTCGGGGATCCCCATCGAGGCGAGACGGAAGCGCATCGACGCGGTCTCCTCTTCCGTCACCCGCAAAGACAGGCGGGGGTTCTCCGGGCGGGGAACCCCGAGTTGCTGGAGAAGATAGAGGTAATACTCGGCGTGATGCAGCGACAGGATCTTCTCCGTCACCGGGACGGGCCGGGAGAGGAGCAGACGCCTGCCGTCCGTGGCGTACCCCATCCGTTCCGGGATGCCCGCGAGGAAGGTGAGAGCCGCGGCGTCGAAGGCGTTCTGGAAAAGGAGCGCGGCTTCGTACCGGCCGCGCCGCAGTTCCGCGGCCTTCCGGATCATCCCGATGGCCCCGGAGTGCCTGCCGTCCTTGTCGTAGACCCCGATTTCATCGACGTCCGGATGGTGCCGGAAAAGCTCGGCGACCAGGGGCTTGGCGGCGATCGTGATCCGGCCCTGGGGACACGCTTCGCGCAGCGCCCGAAGAGCGGGTGTCGTGAGGACGGCATCCCCCAGCCAGTTGACGGCGCGCACGAGGATCCTCTCCGGCCGGGAGAAAGGAAACGGCTGCATTGGAAAAGAATATCAGATGGAGATTCGCCGGGGTAGCGCCCCGTCCGGAGATTGCCAGGTCGCCGGGGTCCCCTGGCGCCCTATTTCCCGAAGAATCTCCGGACCTGCCGGATCACCTCGTCCTGGTCCGCCTCGGAAAGGAAAGCGGACATGGGCAGCGAAACCACCTCCTGCGCCGCCGCCTCGCTTTGCGGAAATCGTCCCTTTTCGTATCCCAGCCCGCGGAAGGCCTCCTGCAAATGCAGAGGAATCGGGTAATGCACCGCCGTCGGGATCCCGTTTTCCCGCAGGTGGGCGACCAGATCGTCCCTCTGCGGCGTGCGGATCGTATACTGCGCGAAGATGTGGGTGTTCCCTGGAGTTACGGCCGGCACGCCGACCACGTCCCCCAGCCGGTCGGAATAGCGCGCTCCCATGTACGCCCGTACGCTCAACTCGTCGGAAAACCGGGGGAGCTTGCCGAGCAGGACCGCCGCCTGCAGGTCGTCGAGCCGGCCGTTGATCCCGATGACCCGGTGCAGGTACCGCTCCCACTGCCCGTGGTTGCGCAGTCCGCGGATCCGCTCGGCCATCCCGTCGTCCGACGTGAACACCATCCCGCCGTCCCCATAGCACCCGAGGGGCTTCGACGGGAAGAAGGAGGTCGTTCCCGCGTGCGGCCAGCCGCACGAGCGGCGGCCGTTCCGCTCCGCACCGAAGGACTGGGCCCCGTCCTCGATGACGAACAGTCCGTATCCCCCGGCCACCGACAGGATCGTCTCCATGTCCGCGCACTGCCCGTAGAGGCTGACCGCGATGATTCCGCGGGTGTTCTTCGTGATCGCCTCCTCGATCCCGCCGGCGTCGATGTTGTACGTCGCCGGGTCGATGTCCACGAAGACGGGACGCGCGCCCGTGAGCGCGATCGCCTCGGCGGTGGCGACGAAGGTGAAAGGGGTGGTGACGATCTCGTCCCCCGCCCGCACCTCCTGCGCCATGAGGGCAAGCAGCAGGGCATCGGTTCCGGAGGAGCAGCCGATCGCGTGCGTCACCCCCGCGTAGGCGGCCAACCGGCCTTCCAGCTCGCTCCCCTTGGGCCCCATGATGAACTGGGCGCTCTGCAGGACCTCCTCCATTTCCCTGCGGATCTCGGATTCATACGCCGCGAACTGGCTGTTTAAGTCGACGAATTTCACGGCTGGCGGTCCTTTCCAGGTCGGGTTGCCGCAAGGCAACGTTTTCTTCTTGTATCACACCCCCGGGGCTTTTCCAATTTGCGCCCCGTTTTTGGTGGCGCTGCGGAAAGGGAATTGCTATAAGAGAAAGGTTACGGAGGGATGGCCGAGTGGCTTAAGGCAGCGGTCTTGAAAACCGCTGAAGCGCAAGCTTCCGTGGGTTCAAATCCTACTCCCTCCGCCAGGATTTTCACGGAAATCCGTCGGAGAGGTGGCCGAGTCGGCTGAAGGCAACCGCCTGCTAAGCGGTTGTACGGGTAAAACCGTACCGAGGGTTCGAATCCCTCCCTCTCCGCCAGGATTTTCGCCGAAAGGAAACAACCGTTCACGGAGAGGTGTCCGAGCTGGCCGAAGGAACGCGACTGGAAATCGCGTAGGCGGCTAACCCCCGCCTCGAGGGTTCGAATCCCTCCCTCTCCGCCATCGCCCTGAAGAAGATTCCCATTCGGTCCCCCCAGGGGATGCGAGGAAAGAGGAGGTACGAGGAACCATGAAGCGAGCTTCCCTGTTGATCGCAGCACTCTTGGCATTTTCCCTTCCCGGGGCGTCCTGCAAGAAGAAGGAGCAGGCGCCGGCTCCCCCGCCGATGCGGGAAGGGATGCCCGGACAGCCCGGAATGCCCCATGGACCGATGGAAGGCGGGCCGGAAAAGAAGATCGTCGTTCCCGACGACGTCAAGGCAGGATGGAAGGCGGTGAAGATCGAGGTGGAGTACAAGGAGAAGAAGGCACGGAAGGAGTTCGAGGTCCCGCTGAACTCCGAGTTCCCCGTCCCCGACTCCGACCTCGTCCTCAAGACCGGGGCCTTCCTGCCCCATTTCTCGATGGCGGCGGACCAGATCACCTCCATGTCGAACAAGCCGGAAAACCCGGCGTTCAGTCTCGAAGTCACGGAGAAGGGCAAACCGGTTTTCAAGGGTTGGCTCTTCGCGAAATTTCCGGAGGTCCACCCGCTCTCCCACGAGAAGTACGGGTTGAAGCTGCTGGAAGGGATCAAGAAGTAGCTTAGGCGCGGGAGTCCTTCGACCGGGCCCGGCGGACCACCGCCATCATCTGCTCGTGGATCCGGCCGTTCGAGGCAAGGATGTCGGGCTGGTGGATGTCGTAGGCGGAGCCGTCGAGCCGGGTCGCCACCCCGCCCGCCTCGCGGAGGATGAGGAGCCCGGCCGCGGTGTCCCAGGGCGAAAGCTTCAGTTCCCAGAAGCCGTCGAACCTCCCGCAGGCGAGGTAGCACAGGTCGAGGGCCGCCGACCCGTCGCGCCGGATCGCCTGCCCCGAGAAGACGAACTCCCGGAAGAAATTGAGATTGTTGTCGTCCGATTTCCGCACGTCGTAGGAAAAGCCGGTGGAGAGGAGGGACCGGCGCAGGTCCGTCACCGTGGAAACGGCGATCCGCTCCCCGTTGAGGATGGATCCCCCGCCCGCCCAGGCGGTGAACGACTCGGAGAGAAGGGGATCGAACACCGACCCCGCGAGGAGTTCGCCGTCCCGTTCGACCGCCACGGAAACGCAGAAGCAGGGATAGTTGTGGGCGTAGTTCGTCGTCCCGTCCAGGGGGTCGATGATCCAGCGGTACGGGGACGGGGTCGTGACTTCGGAACTCTCCTCGGAGAGGATCCCGTGATCCGGGAAGGCGGAGCGGATGCGTTCCATGATGTACGCCTCCGACTGCCGGTCCACGTCCGTCACGAGGTTGATCTCGCCCTTGTAATGGACGGACTGCCGCTTCCCGTAGTTCCGCCGGAGGATCTCCCCCGCGCCCCGCGCCATGTCCTCGGCGAACTCCAGGAACTCCTGGTTTTCCATCGTGCGTCCCCCCCGGTCGCTTTGCATCGCGCGCCGGGTCATTATAGTATGGTGATTGTCCCGGACCCGCAAGCGTTCCGCGGCAGCCCGGAATGTTCCGTCGGAAGGAGACCCGGATGACGTTCCGACGCCTCGCCGTCCTGCTCACGATCCTGCTCCTGCTGACGGCCTGCGCCTCCACGAAGGAGACACGGGTCTGGCAGGCCGGCGACAGCATCATCTGCCCGCATTGCGGCCGGGAATTTCCCGTGCCCGAAAAACTGGGACGATAGGA
Organism: Candidatus Deferrimicrobiaceae bacterium; assembly: GCA_035763765.1. Taxonomy (GTDB): domain Bacteria; phylum Desulfobacterota; class Deferrimicrobia; order Deferrimicrobiales; family Deferrimicrobiaceae; genus CSP1-8. The sequence goes on along the minus strand of DASUAN010000316.1, from coordinate 7,025 downwards.
CCTCATTTCCCGGCGGGGATCAGGCGAAAGGCGGCATGCACATCCCCGACGGATACCTCGGCCCCCCGACCTACCTCGCAGCCTACGCGGCCTGCGTCCCCCTCTGGGGGATCGCCTCCCGCAAGGTCCGGGAACGCCTCGACACGCGAAGGGCTCCCCTTCTGGCCATCTCCGCGGCCTTCACCTTCCTCGTGATGTTGTTCAACGTCCCTCTTCCGGGCGGAAGCACGGGACACGCCGTGGGGGGCGTCCTGATCGCGATCGCCGTGGGCCCTTGGGGGGCGATGCTCTCCATCAGCATCGCCCTCGTCATCCAGGCGCTTCTCTTCGGGGACGGGGGAGTGACCGCGATCGGCGCGAACTGCCTGAACATCGCGTTCGTGATGCCCTTCGCGGGCTATTCCGCATACCGCTTCCTCTCCCGCGCGGCCGCTTCCGAGAAGGGAAGGGCCGTGGCGGCCGCGATCGGCGGGTGGATCGGCATCAATGCGGCGGCGTTCACCACGGCGGTCATGTTCGGGATCCAGCCCCTGCTGCACACCGCGGCCGACGGGCGGGCCCTCTACTCCCCCTACCCTCTCACGGTCGCCGTCCACGCCATGATGCTCCAGCACACGATCGTGTTCGGCATGGTCGAGGCCCTGGTCACGGGTCTCGTGGTCTATTCCCTGCGGCAATCGAGGTCCGCCTGGATCCTGGACTCGACCGGAGACGGGTCCGTCCGATGAGGGAATACCGGAATCTGCTGATCGCCTTGGGAGTGATGGCGCTCCTCGCTCCCCTCGGGCTCTACCTCCCGCAGATCATGAAGGCGGGAGCCGCCTGGGGGGAGTGGGGCATCGAAGAGGTCAAGAGGATGGTCGGGTACGCACCCGAAGGCATGGAGAAGACGGCGGATGCGTGGAAGGCCCCGATGAAAGACTACGCCCCCCCCGGGGAGGAGAGCGCCTCTTCCCCGACCCGGGGGCTCTATTATCTTCTCTCGGCCTTCCTCGGAATCTTCGCCTGCGGAGGGGTCGCCTACCTGCTCGCCCGCTGGCTGACCGGCCGGGGGGAGCCTCCCGCGAACCGGAGACCCTGAGGGTCCGATGACGGAATCGCCGCGGGAGCGTCAATTCCTCGAAACGGCGGCGGCGCGCGGCCTTCGGCCCGCGGGGAAGACCCACGTCGAGAAGACCCTCGGGGAACTGGCCTCCTTTTTTTCCCGCTCCCTTTTCCGCGAGGAGACGGCCTGCCGACCCGGCGTCCTGCAGCGGGTGGACCCGAGGGCGCGGCTTCTGGCAACGCTTTTCTTCCTCGTGAGCGTGAGCCTCGCCCGATCGATCCCGCAGTTGCTCCTCCACGCCGCTCTTCCCCTGGCGGCCATCGCAATGTCCCGCATCCGCCCCGGGGAGTTCCTGGGAGCGGGGTTTCTCGTGGCGGTGGCGTTCTCCGCCATGATGGCGGCCCCGGCGACGCTGAACGTCTTCTTCGACGGGACGGTCGTCGTTCCGCTCCTCGACCGGGGGCGGGGTTGGCGTTTCGGTCCCTATGTTCTCCCGTCCGTGATCGGGATCACCCGGGAGGGGCTTCTCACCGCCGCCACGTTCCTTCTTCGCGTGCTCTCCTCGGTCGCGGCCGTCCTGTGGCTCACGCTCTCCACGCGGTGGGCGGACCTCCTCCGGGCACTCCGGTTCCTCCGCCTTCCGGCCCTCTTTCTCCAGGTGATCGGGATGACCGTCCGCTACACCCACGCGCTCCTTCGCCACTCCGAGGAGGTCCACCTCGGAAAGAAGAGCCGCACCGCGTGCCGGACGCGGGCCGCCGCGGACCAGGCCTGGGTCGGCTCCCGGATCGCCCGCTCCTGGGAACGGAGCCTCTCCCTGATGGAGGAGGTGAACATGGCGATGGCCGCACGCGGCTTCACGGGCGAGGCGAAATTCCCTCCGGGTCCGTGGTTCGGGGTCCCGGAGTGGGTATTGATCGCCGCCGTCGTGGTATCCTGTATCGGTGCACACATCGCCTGACATGACGATGACGGCGCACAGCGGCCCATCCCGAACCCCTCTTCTCGAGCTGGCCGATATCCATTACGCATACCGGGAGGGAATCCCCGCCCTTTCCGGGTTGTCCCTTACGGTGAACCCGGGGGAGCGGATCGCGGTGCTCGGCGCGAACGGATGCGGCAAGTCGACGCTGCTCAAGCTCATGGCCGGGCTGATCTTCCCCCGGAACGGCTCCTACCGGGCCTTCGGCAGGGAGATCAACGACCGCCTGCTCTCCCACGACCCGTTCGGAATCTTCTTCCGGAAGGAAGTCGGGATCCTCTTCCAGAACTCCGACGCGCAGCTGTTCAACCCCACCGTGGAGGACGAGATCGCCTTCGGCCCCCGGCAGATGAACGAGCCCCCGGGGGAGATCCGGTCGAAGGTCCGAAAGGCGATCGAGGCGTTCGGCATCGGCGCGCTGGCGGACCGGGCCCCCTACGAGCTTTCCGGCGGGGAGAAGAAGAAGGTGGCGATCGCCTCCGTGATGGTGATGGATCCGCAGGTTCTTCTGCTGGACGAACCGACCGCAGGACTCGATCCCCGGAGCAGCCGGACGCTCGTCGACGCCATCATCGAGGCGGAGGAATCGGGGAAAACGGTCGTGACGGCGACGCACGATCTCCACATCGTCTCGGAGATCGCGCGCAGGGTCTTCGTGTTCGGGGAGGACCGGACGATCCTCGCGTCCGGGACTCCCGAGGAGGTCCTGCGGGACCGTCACCTGCTGCTCGCGGCCAACCTCGTCCACCTTCACCGTCATGCCCACGAGGACTACTGGCACGCCCACGAGCACGAGCATCCCGAGATCGTGCACGTCCACGAGCACCGCGAGGAACCTGTCGAAGAGGGAAAGAACCGATGAAGAGCGGGCTGATCGTCCTGCGGTACGGAACGACGCAAGCGAGCTTTCCGGCCAAGACTTTCCGCAGCGTCTACCGGCTGGCCGCCCGCCCGCCCCTTCTTCCCTCCTCCGAGGACGCCCTCCTTCGCCAGAAGCTGGCGAGACCCATCGGGTCGCTCCCCCTCCGGATGCTCTTGCGCTCCTCGGACTCGGTCGCCGTCCCCGTGTCGGACGTCACCCGCTACTCCGCCACGGAGAAGTTCCTCACCCCCCTGCTCGAGGAAACCGATGCCGTGGGGATTCCGAGGGAGCGGGTGACCGTCTTCGTGGCGCGGGGGACTCACCGGGCCCTGGCGGAGGAGGAGCTCCACGAGATCGTGGGGCCGGAGATCCTTTCCGGGATCCGCGTGGAACAATCCGACCCCGACGGGGAGACGGTCCTTCTCGGCGTTACCTCCCGGGGCACGCCGGTCAGGATCAGCCGGCCCCTGATGGAACACGACCGGATCGTGCTCACGGGAACCATCACCTTTCACTACTTCGCGGGCTTCGGAGGAGGAAGGAAGGCCCTCGTCCCGGGGTGCGCGGCCCGGGAAACCGCTTCCTCGACGCACTTCCGCATCTTTCGGACGGACGGTCCGGGAAAACATCCCCTCTCCCGCCCCGGGGTCCTGGCGGGAAATCCCGTGCACGAAGACATCGTCGAGGCCGTCGGCATGGCGGCGCCGGTGTTCCTGTTCAACACGCTGCTCACGCCGCAGAAAGAGATCTTCGACGCCGTCGCCGGACACTGGCAGAAGGCGCACGAAGAGGGGTGCGCTCGGTACGCGAAGGTCTACCGCGTGTCCGTGCCGAGGAGATACCCCCTGGTGATCGCCTCCGCGGGGGGATTCCCGAAGGACATCAACTTCATCCAGTCCCACAAGGCACTGGACAACTCGTTCCTGACGGCCGAGGAGGGGGGCGTCATCATCCTCCTCGCCGAGTGCCGGGAAGGGTTCGGCAGCCCGGCCTTCTTTCCCTGGTTCCGCTTCGAGGACCCCGGCGAGATGGAACGCGCGCTTCGGTCGGATTACCAGATCTACGGCCAGACGGCTCATGCGACGTTTTCGAAGGCGAAAGCGTGCCGGGTGGTCCTGGTCTCCTCCCTGCACCCGGAAGACGTCGAGAGGATGGGAATGATCCCCGCCTCCTCTCTCGAAGAGGCCCTCCGAAAGGCGGAAGATCTTTTGGGCGAACTTCCCCCTCCGCTCGTGATCCCGGACGCGGGCTACATCCTGCCGGACGTGGCGGGCAACGCCTTCCCCACCTCCTCGGGGAGTCTCCTGCGATCCCCGTAGTCCCCCCGGAGGGAAAACCCGGCGGACATTTCGCCCCCTTTCCCGGAACCACCTCTGATAGAATCGTTTTCGGCAGGAAACGATGGGAGTGCGTCATCTGCGGGTACCTCCATGAGGGAATGGAGCCGCCCGAGAGCGGTCCCGTCTGCGACGCACCGAGGGAATTCTTCCGCCTTTTCCAGGACTGAAATCCCGGAACCGTCCGTGCCGACCGTGCATCCCAATTACCATGCGGAGAGGCGAAACGCGGCGCGCTCTCCCTGAGGGAAAGGAAGACCTCTCGGTAGAACCGGATGAAGATCCTGGAGAACATCTATTACCACCCGATCTTCGTCCATTTTCCCCAAGCGCTCTTTCCCGTTTCGTTCGTGTCGTTTCTCCTCTATCTCGCAACGGGAGCGCGGGACTTCGAGGTGGGTGCGTATCTCACCGCCGCCTTCGGGGCTGCCGCCACGCCGTTGACCACCTTTACGGGATTTCTCGACTGGAAGATCCGGTACCAGGGATATATGACTCCCGTCTTCCGGATCAAGATCGTCGGCGCGCTCGCTCTCCTCGGACTTTCCGTCCCCGCGGTCCTCCTGCGGTCCATCGTCCCGGAGGTCGCCGCGATGCCCCTTGCGGGGCCGGGGTGGATCTACGGGGCCCTTCTTTTCGCCTGCTTCCTGACCAGCGTCGTCCTCGGTCGGTACGGCGGGAAGCTCGTTTTCCACTGAGGGGGCATCATGGATTTCCTTCGGGAGTCGAGACAACGCCTGACCGATGAGGCGAAGCGGATCGAGTACGAACTTCGGGTGGTCCTCCCGAAGGAGATCCAGGCGGCGCTCGCGCACGGGGATCTCTCGGAGAACGGCGAGTACGAGGCGGCCAAGGAGAGGCAGTTCACCCTGAACGCCCGCCTTTCCCAGATCCAGAAGAGGCTTGCCGACCTCTCCCGCATCGACATCGCGGGGATCCCGAAGGACCGTGCGGGGCTCGGTAGCCAAGTGACCGTCGAGGACGCCGAAACGGGGCGGGAGATCCGGTTCACGCTGGTGATTCCGGAAATCGCCGACGGGCAGAAGAATTTCGTGTCGATCGCCTCGCCGGTGGGAAGAGCCCTCCTCAACCGGAGACCGGGCGACACGGTGACGGTGCAGGCGCCGAAGGGATCGCTGGAATACGAGGTGACCGGGGTCGTCACGGTCTTCGGAGACCCCCTGCCGTAACCCGGGTCAGGCCAGCTCGGGGAACCTTCTCTGGACCTCCTCCGCGATCCCCTTCACCTCCTCGGACCGGTGCCGGGGACAGACGAGGACCGCATTCTCGTGATGGACGATCACCACGTCTTCCATCCCGATGACCGCGACCACTCCGCGGTCCGACCGGACGAAGGTGCCGCGGCAGTCCGAAAGAATCACGTTTCCGGCGGCGACGTTCTCCCCCGCCTTCCCCAGGAAATCGTGCAGGGATCGCCAGGTGCCGATGTCGTTCCACGCGAACTCTGCCGGGATGACGAGGATCCCCTCCTCCTTCTCCAAAATCCCGTAGTCCACCGAGATCGAGGGGATGCGGGCGTAGGCGCGGCGGAGGCGGACCGGTAAGCCCGTCTTTCCCCCGCCCCCGAGCGCCTGCTCCAGTTCCCGGTGGACCGAGGGGAGAAACCCGGCCATCCGGTTGCGGTAGGTCGACGAACGGACGATGAACACCCCGCTGTTCCAGTAGAAGCGTCCCGAACGGAGGAATTTCCGGGCGGCCCGGAGATCGGGCTTCTCCGTGAACCGGCGCACCCGATAGACGCCTTTCCCCCCTTCGCGGAACGGCGCCCCCCGCTCGATGTAGCCGTAGCCGGTCGCCGGGTGGGTGGGCGCAATCCCCAGCGTGACGAACCGGCCCGTGCGCCGGGCGAGGCGGAACCCCCTGGCGAGCGTGGACCGGAAGGACGCCGCGTCCGCAACGGCGTGGTCGGCCGGGGTGGCGGCGATCACCGCATCCACGTCCCGCCGTTCGATGCACGCGGCCGCCAGGGCGACCGCCGGAGTGGTGTTTCTTCCTTCCGGCTCCAGCAGGATATTCCCGGCCGGGACGCCGAGGGCGCGGGGTTTCAGATGCGGGCCGTCCTTTTCTCCCGCCACCACCCACACGTTTTCCCGTGGCACCAGGGGGAGAAGGCGGCGCACCGTCTCGACGACCATCGGGCCGTCGCCCGTCAGGTCCAGGAACTGCTTCGAGCGACGCATCCGGCTCTCGGGCCAGAACCTCGTCCCCGAGCCTCCGGCCATGACCACCGCATGATTCATTCGAAATCACCTCCTCCGGCGATTTACGATAGAATACAACGGTGCCGAAGAACCTGAAGAACACTTTCCTCACCGGCCTCTTCGTCATCGTGCCGCTGGTGGTGTCCGTCGCCCTCCTCCTCTGGTTCTTCCAGATGGCGGACAGCCTGTTCTCTCCCCTCGTCGACGGGGTCCTGCGCGCGTTCGACCCGGAGATCGGGCACATCCCGGGTACGGGGATTCTCACGGGGCTGGTGATCATCCTTATCGCCGGGTTCTTTGCAAGGAACGTCATCGGCGAGCGGATCCTCGACGCGTTGGACCGATTCATCAACCGGATCCCCTGGTATCGGACGATCTACTCCACCGTGAAGCAGCTGACGGACGCCTTCTCTCCCGAAAACACCCGCTCGTTCAAGGAGGTGGTGCTCGTGGAGTTTCCGAAGATGGGAACCCATGCGATCGGATTCCGGACAGGCACGGTGGAAAAAGAAGGAAAGCCCATGGCCGTCGTCTACGTCCCGACGAACCACCTCTATCTCGGCGACGTGCTCTTCAT
>DASUAN010000315.1:0-6537 GCA_035763765.1 Candidatus Deferrimicrobiaceae bacterium | reverse complement strand
AATTCCATAACCTCGACGACTCGGTCCAGGCGAAAGACATCTCGGAAATCATCTCCGAGTCCCTTTAGGTCATAAAACCAGGGAAACCAAATTAAAGCAATAAAATACAACTTTCCTTTTTTTCTTGAAATATAATTTTGTCTATATACAATCTTTATTGTAATACGGGCGAGGCGGGCTCTGCCTCTCTTTCGGAGGCCTTGATCAAATGAGCGAATTTCCTCCAAATTTCCTGACGAAAGTATTGCGAAAGCGGATCGAATCCCTCGGGTACTCCTCCCTGAAAAAATTCGTCGAAGACAGGAAGGACTTCCGGTACAGCTACGAACTCCTCCGGCAGGTTGTATATGCCGGCAGGGTCCCCCGGGCGGAAACGCTTTTGAGCATTCTCCAGGTCATGCGCTTCTCTCCATCCCAGATCCAAAAACTCATGGAATTCCATTTCGGAGGCTACCCGGGACTCGCAGCCGATCCATCAGGCGGGCCGTCGGCGCCCGGAGGAGAAGGGGACTCGGTTTCCCCCGGCCTCAGAGAGCAACGGGCGGGTACCCCCCCTGGGACCCCGCTCCCCGCAACAGATTCCATCCGGACGGCGGCCGACCTGTTTCCCGAATCCCCCGAGGAGATCATCGCGAGCCTCACGCAATCTTCTCGGAAGATTCCCCTGAAAGGAAACGAAGATTTCTGGGAGATGGCGGCAGCGCTTGCCCTTCAGGCGGAGCGCAAGGTTTCGCGCATCGCAAGGAGAGAGGCGGAACAGCCGGATCTGTTCGAGAAGGAGCCCGAGGCGATTTATCAGTATCTCGTCCGGAAGGGGAAAATCCCCTCGTACATGTCCAAGGGGGAGGCGCTATCGTTCGAATTCATGGAAGGGATCGACTACCGGGACCGCTTCCGGGGCGCATTGCTCGGTGGCGCGATCGGGGAGATTCTGGGGAGGGTTTCTCAGGGGCTTTCGCCCCGGGACGTACGGGAACTGTTCGGGAAGATCGATCGGAAATCCGTCCCCGCCGCCTGGGGAGAAGCGGGCGCGGAATTCGCCTTCCCGGCGAGTCTTCTTCTGTCGCGCGCGCTTCTTTCGGCCCGGAAACTTCGCCCCGAAGGGATCGCTGCCGCCTTCGCGAAATCCCGCCGTCTTCCCGGGACGAGCCACCATGCGGAGTTTACCCGCAATCTGATCGACCGGGAGCTCCCCTGGTATGAGGCAGGCGCAAGCCTCCCGGAGACCGGGCCCGCGGCGCGCATAACCCCCCTCGCCCTCCTTCGCGCGGGCGACTTCCGGCGCATGAAGCTGGAGGCCGGGATCGAGGCGTCCATCACGCACCCACAGGCGGCGTCGATCGCGGGAACCATCATCCAGGCCGCCGCCATCACGCGCGTTTTGCACACTCCCGCCGGCACCCTCGACGTCCTCGGATTTTCCCGGGGGCTGTCGCACGTCGTTTCCGGAATCGAAGCGGACCGTTCCCCGCGGGGAAAGGGAGGAAGGCCCGTTCCCGCCCTCTGGAGAAAGCTGGGAACCGAACTCACGGCCCTTCTTCTTCGACGCGCGGAACTGGAGGAGATCCAGGAGGCGCTCGGAAACGGCATTGCCGCAGCGGAGGGAATCCCCTTCGCGTGGGCCTGCTTCCTTCGCTCCCCGGATGACTTCGCCGCCGCGGTCCTCTCCGCGGTGAATTTCGGGAACGAAGCGGAATCGAACGGGGCGATCGCAGGCAGTCTCGCGGGGGGCTACGTCGGAGCCTCCGGAATTCCGGAGGCTTTTCTCGAAGGGTTCCCTTGGCGGGAGGAGATGACCGCCGCGGCAGACGGGCTCCTCGGCCTCGCCCGCCGCAACTCGTGAAAAGCGAGGGCGTCCCTTCTAACGCATCATGATCTCTTTGGCGATCACCATGCGTTGGATCTGGCTCGTCCCTTCGTAGATCTGGAGGAGCTTCGCGTCGCGCATCAGCTTTTCCACGGGGTAGTCTCTCATGTACCCGTACCCCCCGTAGATCTGCACCGCATCGGTGGTGACGCGCATCGCGAGGTCCGCGGCGTACGCCTTGGCGTAGGAAGACTCCTTCGTGTTCCTCTTCCCCTGGTCGAGAAGCCAGGCCCCCTTGTAGGTGAGGAGCCGGGCCGCCTCGATTTCCATCGCCATGTCGGCCAGCATGAAGTGGATCGCCTGGTTCATGGCGATGGGGACGCCGAACTGCACGCGCTCCTTTGAATACTGCATCGCCAGCTCGAACGCCGCGCGGGCCACGCCGACGGCGAGAGCCGCTACGGTAGGCCTCGCGTAGTCCAGCGTGATCATGGCGATCTTGAATCCCTCGCCCTCTTTTCCGAGGAGGTTGCTCGCCGGCACCCTCACGTCCTCGAACAGAACGTCCGCCGTGTCCGAGGCCCGCTGCCCCATCTTGTCCTCTTTCTTCCCGACGGACACGCCGGGGAGCGATCTCGGAACGATGAAGGCGGACAATCCCTTGTGCCCCTTGGAACGGTCGGTGGAGGCGAATACCGTGTATTGGGAAGCGTAACTTCCGTTCGTAATGAAGCACTTGCGACCATTGAGAAGATAGCTTTCCCCCTCCTTCTTGGCGGTCGTCGCGATCCCCCCCGCATCGGATCCCGCCCCGGGCTCGGTCAGGCAGAAGGAGGCGTACTGGAGCTTCTCCGCAAAGGGGGCGACGAACGTTTTCTTCTGTTCTTCCGTCCCCGCGACAAGAATGGGGGTCAGCGCAAGCCCGTTGGCCGTCATGGAGGTGGCGATCCCGGAACACCCCCACCCCAGCTCTTCCTCGATGATGCAGGTGTCCAGCGAAGTCAGTCCGAGCCCGCCGTACTCCTCCGGAATGTACCCGCTCATCAGGCCGAGCCCGAACGCCTTCTCGAAGATCTCCTCGGGAAACTTCGATGCGTGGTCATACTCGACCGCCTTGGTGCGGATCTCGTTGGCGGCGAACTTTCGGGCCATGTCCTGGAGCGCCACCTGCTCCTGCGTCAATTCGAAGCCGATCATGTCCTTTCCTCCCTTTCCCGACCTTTCGAGCACAATCCTTCCGCGAAGATGCGGTAGATTTCGGCCGCGGCGTCGGCAGGATCGTATTTCCGTTTCCGGGACAGCACGTAGGCGAGCGCCATCTCGTCCAGAGCGCCGAATACCGCCCTGCGGGCCACCGTCACGTTCAGGTCCTGCCGAAAGGCGCCCTCCTTCTTTCCCCGTTCGAGAATCTCGCTGATCACATCGAGATACTCGAGGAATTTCACGGGAACGTACTCCTTCATGAACTTGTTGCTCTGGCGCAGCTCCACCTGCAGGACCTCGATGAGCCCGGCTTCCCGCACGAGCAGGTTCATATGATTCTCGATGAAGATCTTCAGGCGAGGGAGAGCCCTGTCCGCCGCGGCGATGCGTTCCCTGACGTCGGCCACGACCTCGGCCATCTTCTCCTCGAACAGCGAAATGAGTAGGTCGTCCTTGTTCTTGAAATACAGATAGATCGTCCCGTCAGCCACGCCTGCCGTCCGGGCGATGTCGGATACCTTGGAGCTGAAAAACCCTTTCTGGGAGAAGATCTTGATCGCCGCCCGCAGGATCCGTTCCCGTTTCCCCGGTCCTCCTCCGCGGGGTCCACGCCGAGCCATCGCACCGCTCCTTGAATGAATCGTCATTCATTAAAATGAGTACCACCTGCCGGGAAGGGTGTCAAGAGATTCCGGGGACGATCGGGCCCGGACGGGAAGCCTCTGCGCTTTGCCCTACTCCCGGAAGCCGAGGCGGAGGGAAAGGGCGCTCGCCAATTGGGTCACATCGGCGCCGAAGACGGACTCGATCTTTTCGTCCGACAGGCGATGGGCGGGCCCGGACACGCTCAAGGCGCCGATCACCTTTCGGGTGTAATCTCGGATCGGGGATGCGACACAGCGCAGCCCTTCCTCGAATTCCTCGAGGTCGGTGGCATACCCCCTCTCCCGAACCATGGCGAGGTCCCGGAGAAGTTCTTCGGTGGTGCGGAACGTGTTCTTTGTGTAGCTCTTCAACTCCTGGCCGAACCGTTTGCGAAGGTCCTCCTCGGATTCGAACGCCACCAGCGCTTTTCCGGCGGCCGTGGCATGCGTCGGCATGTGGAATCCGAGACGCGAAACCACGCGGACCGTCGTCTCCGGCTCCACCGAATCGAGGTAGACGACATCGTTGCCCCGAAGGATCGAAACGTAGCTCGTCTCTCCCGTTTTTTCGGCGAGTTCGTGGAGCACCGGCTTGGCTTGCTTGAGCATCCCCCTCTGGTGGATGAAGGTCTGCCCCAGTTCGAGACACCTGACCCCCAACCGGTAATTTTCGTTCGCCTTGTTCTGCTCGATGTAGTTGCGCGACTGCAGCGTCGCAAGGATTCGGAAAACGTTGTTTTTGTGGAGTTTCAGCTTTTTGCTGAGCTCGGTCACCCCCAGTTCGTCCACGTCCCCGTGGAACTCCTCAAGCACGTCCAGAGCATGGGAGACCGACTGAATGATATAGTTCGACTTGTCGCGCCGTACCATATTCCCTCCCGTGTGCGGGGTCCCCCTCAGAATAACAAAACACTGTTACATATATTCCACGTTCCCGAACCTGTCAATACAAAAGTATAACATTTTTCTGTTTTGGTTCGGTAAAACAGGCTGTAAAGACGGGGTATGTTATTGAACGGGTACGGATTCCCCTCTTTCTTCCAGTCGTTCGCCAAAAATAAAATTCGATTCACTTCGCTTTCGGTTTCATCGAATCCACCGTTGCCCGCATCCTCGTGATCTCCGTTTTCAGGGAGTCGCGATACGGGTAATCCGGGACGTTTTCCAGAAGCCCTTCCCATGCCTCGATCCCCTTTTCGAGGTCTTTCTTGTCATGAATCAGGATGACCCCCAGGTTGTACCTGGACTGCGGGTGGCGGGGATCGATCGAGATCGCTTTCTTGAGCTCCTCGATTGCCTTGTCGGGATTCCCCACGCGCCGGTAGCAGACCGCCATGTCGGTCCTGACATTCACGTTGCGCGGATCGAGGGAAAGCGCCCGCTGGTAATGCTCGATCGCCAGCGGGTCCTGCCGGGTGTCATAATAGAGGTTCCCGATGTTGATGAGGGCCTGCAGGTTGTTCGGATCCTTCCGCAGGATCTCCTTGTAGTTCTCGATCTCGTTCAGGGCGTTCAGGTTGATCGCTTCGCCCCCCGTACCCCGGGGCGGCTCGCTCTTGCGGCAACCGCCTGCCGCAAGCAGGGAAAGCAGCGCGAATCCCGCAACCGATATCCTCCACAACGCGCGCGTTTTCATATGGGACTCACCTCGAGCGGGTCCAGGCATTCCCCGAGAAGATCCGCCACCGTCTTCGGCCCGGGAGGCACGCGGACCTCCGATGCAACCTCGGCCACCGGCACGAGGCAGAACCGGCGGAAGGCCATCAACGGGTGGGGGATCGCAAGGTGAGGCTCGTGAACCACCCGGTCTCCCATGAGGACGATGTCGATGTCGAGCACTCGGGGGCCCCACCGCGCGCCCGCCTTCCGTCCCGCTTCCGCTTCGATGTTCTTGACGAACCGGAGGAGCGCCTCCGGCGAGAGAACGGTATGGCCACGGACCGCGACGTTCAAATACCAGGGCTGGTCCGCCCTCCCGCTCGGCTCTCCCCCATAGATCCGGGAGACCGTTCCGATCTCCACGGCTCCGGACAACGCTGTAATGCCGTCCCGCAAAAGTCTTACCCTACGCCCGGCATTGCTCCCCAACAGCAGGATGACCTCTTCCGGCATGCCGGACCCTCCGGCTTCTCTCCCGGCTTCCTTAGAAGCCGACCTTCCGGATGCGGGAGAGGGCTTCCCGGATCCGCCCCTTTTCCTTGGTCAATGCCATCCGGATATACCCCTCCCCGTTTCGCCCGAAACCGCTTCCCGGAGTGGTGACGATCCCCGCATTCTCCAGCAGGTGCGCGCAGAAGGAAGCGGAGGTATACCCTTTCGGCACGGGAATCCATACGTAAAAGGTGGCCCGGGGCAAGACGGGGTCGAGGCCCAGCGCCCGGAGCCCGGGGAGAAGAAGATCGCGCCTCTCCTGGTACGTTTTCCGGATCGCATCGGTGACCTCGTCGCCGCTTCCCAGGGCGGCGATCCCGGCGCCTTGCACCGCCTGGAACACCCCGCTGTCGATGTTGGTCTTGACCTTCCCGAGGCCCGCCACAAGCTCGGCATTGCCCACGGCGAACCCGATCCGCCAGCCGGTCATGTTATAGGTCTTGGAAAGGGAGTGGAATTCGATGCACCGCTTCCTCGCACCGGGAAGCTCGAGGATGCTCATCGGCCTTTCGCCGTCAAAATAGACCTCCGTGTAGGCCACGTCGTGGGCAACGATCAGGTCGTGTTCCTGCGCAAAACGGAGCACCTTCCGGTAGAATTTCCGGCCCGCTACCGCCGAGGTCGGGTTGTTGGGGTAGTTGAGGAAGAGGATCTTCGCCTTCGCCAGAACGGAAGGCGGAATCGCGTCGAGGTCGGGCAAAAATCCGTTCTCCCTTCGCAGGGGAAGAAAAT
>DASUAN010000314.1:0-3187 GCA_035763765.1 Candidatus Deferrimicrobiaceae bacterium | reverse complement strand
CAGGCGGGTCCCCTCTCCTCGGACAAAGGCAACGGGGTGGCGGGAGTAATTCCCCATCTGGTACTTCTGCGTCATGGCGACGATGTCCGCGGACGCCATGGGCGTCATCCTTTCGGTCCCGAAGGGGTGATTTCCGTCCCGACCCCCGCGTCGGTGAAAATCTCGAGGAGGACGCTGTGGGGTACCCGGCCGTCGAGAATATGCACCTTCCGCACCCCCTTGGCCAGCGCCGTCAGCCCGCATTCCACCTTGGGAATCATTCCGCCGGTGATCGTCCCTTCCCGGATGGCGGACCACGTATCGTCGGCGGTCATGGTGGAGACGAGTTCCCCCCGGGCGTCCATCACGCCCGGCACATCGGTCAGAAGGATGAGCTTTTCCGCCGAAAGCGCTCCGGCCACCTCGGCGGCCACGGTGTCGCCGTTGATGTTGTAGGCTTCGCCCCCCGCCCCTACCCCGATCGGGGCGATGACGGGCACGAAGCCGTTTCCCTCAAGCGCGCGGAGCACGCCTGGGCGGACCTCGACGACATCCCCCACACACCCCAGGTCCAGGGGCGCGGAAGCCCCTCCCGCGGGCGAGGGAGCGAGATGCTTCCGTGCGCGGATCAGCTCCCCGTCCTTTCCCGTCAGCCCGACGGCCTTTCCCCCGAAGAGGTTGATCAGGGCGACGATCCGCTTGTTCACCGTCCCGCCGAGCACCATCTCCACCACTTCCATCGCTTCCGGGGAGGTCACCCGGAGACCCTCCTTGCGCTGGAAGGGGATCGAAAGCCTTTCCAGCACGCGGTCGATCTGGGGGCCGCCCCCGTGGACGATGACCGGACGGATTCCCACGTACTGCAGCAGGACGATGTCCTCCGCGAACGACGACATCCTCTCCTCGCCCACCATCGCCGCCCCGCCGTACTTGACGACGACGGTCTTCCCGCTGAACTCCCGGATGTAGGGGAGCGCCTCGATGAGCGTCCGGGCCTTCTGGAGGTATCCCTGCATGTCCGCCATGTTCCCGCCCCTTTACAGAATGTACCGGCTGACGTCCACGTCGCGGACGATTCCGGCAAGTTTCTCCTCCACGTACGCCGCCGGAACGGAGATCGGTTGCCCTGCGATCTCCGGCGCGGAGAACAGAAGATCCTCCAGCAGCTTCTCCATGATCGTGTGAAGCCGCCGCGCCCCGATGTTCTCCGTGCGATCGTTCACCTCGCAGGCCATCTCGGCGATCCGGTCCACCGCCTCCGGCGTGAACGTCAAACGGACCCCTTCCGTGGCGAGCAGCTCCGTGTACTGCCGGATGAGCGAGCCGTGCGGCTCGGTCAGGATGCGCACGAAGTCCTCCCGGGTGAGGGGATCGAGTTCGACCCGGATCGGAAACCGGCCCTGCATCTCGGGAATGAGATCGGACGGCTTCGTCATGTGGAACGCCCCGGCGGCGATGAACAGGATATGATCCGTCCGGACCATGCCGTATTTCGTGTTGACGTTGGACCCCTCCACGATCGGCAGCAGGTCCCGCTGCACCCCCTGCCGGGAAACGTCCGGCCCGGCCGTGGATTCCCGCCCCGCGATCTTGTCGATCTCGTCCAGGAAGACGATCCCGCTCTGCTCCGTGCGGAGGACGGCGGAAGCCTTCACCTGGTCCATGTCGATCATCCGCGAAGCCTCTTCCTTTTCGAGATAGGCGAGGGCCTCCGGAACCCGCATCCGTTTCCGGCGGATCTTCTTGGGGAAGAGGTTTCCCAGCATCTCCTGAAGGTTTCCCTCGAGCCCCTCCCCGCCGCCGCCCGTTACCCCGATGAAATCGATCGCCGGCACAGCGCTCTCGCGGACCTCCACCTCCACCATCCTCTCCGCGAGCTTCCCTTCCCGCAGCATGGCCCGCATCCTCTCCCTCGACTCCTTTCCGGCCTCTGCCGGTTCGGACGGAGGTTCCCCCGGGCGGTGAGGTCGGGGAGGAAGGAGAACGTCGAGCAGGCGCTCCTCGGCGCTGGTCGCCGCCCGGGCCGCCACTTTTTCCATCTCCTCCGCCCGCACCATGTGGACGGCGATCTCGACGAGATCGCGGATGATCGATTCCACGTCCCTTCCGACGTATCCCACCTCGGTGAACTTGGAGGCCTCCACCTTGACGAACGGGGCCTGGGCGAGGCGTGCAAGGCGGCGGGCGATCTCGGTCTTCCCGACGCCGGTCGGTCCCACCATGATGATGTTCTTCGGCGCGATCTCCTCCCGGAGCTCCTCCGGGACCTGCATCCGTCTCCACCGGTTCCGCAGCGCGATCGCGACGGCGCGCTTCGCCTTCTGCTGCCCCACGATGAAGCGGTCCAGTTCCGCCACGATCCCGCGCGGATTCATCGGGACTCCGCCCGGCAACTTGGGCACGCTCGAGGTCACGGCGCGCCCACTTCCTCGACCAGGATGTTCGCGTTGGTGAAGATGCAGACCTCCGAAGCGATCCGAAGCGCCTCGCGGGCGATGTCGACCGCGGACTGGTCGGTGTGGAGCAGCAGGGCGCGGGCCGCCGCCATGGCGAAGGGCCCGCCGGACCCCACCCCGATCACGCCTTCGTCCGGCTCGACGACGTCGCCGCTGCCGGAAAGGAGCATGAGGTCCTTCCCGTCGGTCACGACCATGAATGCGTCCAGGCGCCTGAGCACCCGGTCGGTCCTCCAGTCCTTGGCCAGTTCCACCGCCGCGCGCCTCAGGTTCCCCCGGAACTCCTCCAGCTTTCCCTCGAATTTCTCGAAAAGGGTGAAGGCGTCCGCCGTGGCGCCCGCGAATCCCGCCACGATGCGGTCCTGGTGCAGGCGCCGGATCTTTCGCGCCGTGTGCTTCAGGACGGTGTTTCCCACGGTCACCTGTCCGTCCCCCGCCATCGCCACCCGGCCACCGCGGGAGACCGCCAAGATCGTCGTTCCCCGTGCCTCCTTCATTTTCTGGTCCCTCCTCTCCCGGAAGGGGCCGGTTCCCGCCGGGAACGGGACCCGGTCGCCTTCGGGTGCGCCTCCTCGTAGGCACGCAGGAGATGGCTTACGTTCACCCTCGCGTAGCGCTGGGTCGTGGAGAGCGAAGCGTGCCCCAGCATCTCCTGGATGGCGCGGAGGTCGGCGCCCGATTCCAACAGGTGCGTCGCGAAGGAGTGCCGGATCCCGTGGGGCGAAAGATGCCTCCCGAGCCCTGCCCCTTCC
>DASUAN010000313.1:0-8959 GCA_035763765.1 Candidatus Deferrimicrobiaceae bacterium | reverse complement strand
TCTATAGCCGACTTAAAATGCGTCATGTGCATCTCATGGAATACATAGCCATCAATTGGCGGAAGGAAAAGTGTCTTGGGGACCGTTTAGGGACAGTTTTTAGGTGCATTTCCCCTTTCGTTTCAATTTGCGAATTTTATTGCCGATAATATCATACAGGGATCGGTTTCTTGATGTTCGCCGGGGGATGGCCGATTGAGATCCGAAAGGCTGCTCGCGATTTTTTCTCTCCTGATTTTTCTTCCCCTTTCCGTTGATGCCGGTTCCTTCTCTCCCGCGGATCAGTCGTTCCATCAAGGGTGGACGCTTCTTTCCGAGGAGAAATTTTCCGAGGCGAGGGAAGCGTTCGGCGCCCTCTCTCCCGGGGAATACGACCTCGGGGATTACGTCCTCTATTTCACGGGGGTCGCGCTGGCCAAGGAGGGGAAGACCGCCGAGGCGGCTTCGACCCTGAATCGGCTTGCGGATTCCTTCCCGGGATCCCCGCTGGTTGCGTACCTCGCGCACGAACTGGCCTTCGCTTCGGCGAAGGAGGAGGACCTCCCGTCCGCTCGGAAGTATTACGAGACCTCCCGGGGCAAGGTCGCCGGAAACGGGCGGAAGGCGGCCGGAGGGTACATCGCCGCGCGCCTGATGGAGGAAGAGGGAAAGGGGCAGGAGGGGTTGCCCGAGGGAGAATCCCGCTGGAAGAAGGTCGCCGAGGCCCACCTGGAGAACTTCTCCTCCTACACCGTGCAGGACGGCGCCGTGCTTTCGATGGACCGGATTTGGGAATGGCGCGGGAAGGGGATGCTTTCGGAATGGGGTCTTCCCGTGGTGTTTTACGGCAAGTACGCAAAGGCCCTCTTCCGTGCCGGGGAGGAGGAGCGCGCGAAAGCCGTTTTTCAGGAGGCGCTCGGGACGTTTCCCGCCTCGGACGACTACTACAACGTCCTGCTCGACTACGCAGAGTTTTTGCGGAAGACGGGAGAGACTTCCGAGGCGCGGTCCCTGCTTCTCAAGGCGGTGAAGGACGCGCCCCCTTCCTTCCGTTCGGAGGTCGATTTCCTCTTCGCGCGGGTGGAGTGGAAGGCGGGCCGGAACGCGGAGGCACGCCGAAGATTCGTCGAGATCGCCGAAAGCGAGGCGCGCCCGGCGACCGCGGAGCGCGCCCGGTACCAGGCGGCGTGGATATCGGAGGAGGAGGGGGATCTGCCGACGGCGACGGACCAGTTCGGAAAACTCCAAGAGGCCCGGGACGAGCAGGTCCGGCAGGAGTCGGTGTTCCGCCATGCCTTCGGACTCTACCGGCAGAAACGGTATGCGGAAGCGATTTCCGCGCTCGAGGCGGGGGAGAAGTCGGGGGCGTCTCCGGTGGAGCGGGCGAGGCACGCGTACTGGCGGGCGAGGGCGCTCGGCGAATCCGGAGAGAGGGAAAGGGCCGATGCGCTGCTGCGGAGTCTCGCGGGCGATGCCGGCGCGGGCCCGTTCGCGATGTTTGCGAGCTGGCATCTCGGGAGGGATCCGTTCGAGATGCTCAACGCCCCCTCGAGCGGGGAAACCGCCCTCTGTGCCCAGGAGAAGGAGAAACTCTGGGAAACGATCCGGGGGGCCCCCTGGTCGAAGGAGGACGCGGAGAAGGTCCGGCGGGCGGAGCGTCTCACCGAGCTGGGGATGGTCGAGTACGCCATCCTGGAGGCCGAGCGGGTGGACCGGGCCGCCATCCGGAAGGCGACCGGGCTGGCGGACGGGGGGACGCCGGGGCTGTTCCGGTACCTGGCGGGCGATCTGCGGGGGGCGATCCTCGAAACGATCGGGATCTCCTCCGACCGCTCGGGCGTAGAGCTAATCGACCGGCTCCAGTATCCCCTGGCGCCTCAATTTCTGGGGGATTGCGACGGGAAGAAGTCCGGCGTGGACTCGCTCGTGCTCCACTCCATCATCCGGCAGGAATCCCTCTTTCAGTACAATGCCCTGTCCCCGGCGGGGGCGGTGGGGCTGATGCAGCTCATGCCCAGGACGGCCACCGAGGTCGCCCGGAAGGAGAAGATCCGGAAGAAGCTCCGCCGGAGCGACCTGCTGAAGCCGGAGCTCAACATCACCCTTGGCGCGGCCTACCTTTCCCGGCTGCTTGCCGATTACGAAGGCGATTACCTCCGGGCCGTCGCCGCGTACAATGCGGGGGAGTCGGCGGTGGCGAGGTGGTGGAAGAAGGGGGACGGGGATCCGGCGATGTTCCTCGAGCGGGTGACGTACCGGGAAACGCGTTCCTACCTGAGACGGGTCTTCTTCAACCTTCTCCAATATTATCGGATCTACCGCCCCGGGATGCTTGCCCGCTACTTTCCCAAAGATCGAACAGAAGCCGGGACAACTCCCGATGCTTCCTCGTCCCCACCTGCCGCAGGGACGCCCGGGGAAAAGAAGGAGCACCTTCCCGCCGGGACAGAAACCCCCGAAGGCGGGACAACCGGCGGGTAGCGCCCGCGACGGCATCCCGGAACCCCCGGTCGTCCGCGAAGGCCCGGGCGATCGCCTCCACGCTCTCTTCCTGGTGCCTCTCCCCGCGGCATACCATGACGACGTCGCACCCGGCGGAAAGCGCCCGCACGGCGGCGGCGCCGATCCCGAGCGTGTCCGTGATGGCCTTCATCTCCAGGGCGTCGGAAAAGACGGCGCCGCGGAAACCGAGCTGCTTCCGCAGAAGTCCCCCGAGGATCCTCTCCGACAGGGTGGCGGGAAATTCCCGGTCGAGGGCGGGGTAGAGCACGTGGGCGGTCATCAAGGCGGGGATCCCGGCCCGGATGGCGCGCCGGAACGGGTGGACGTCCCTTTTCAGGAGCGTCGCCCGGGAGCTTCGTACCACGGGAAGCTCCACGTGGGAATCCGAGGCGGTGTTCCCGTGCCCCGGGAAGTGCTTCCCGACGGGGATGACGCCGCGGGAAAGCGTCCCGCGCAGAAAGGCGATCCCCAGCTCCGCAGCGCCTTCCGGTTGCGGGGAGAGAGCCCGGTCCCCGATCACGGGGTTTTCCGCGCGGCTGTCCACGTCCAGGACGGGGGCGAAGTTGATGTCCACCCCGACCGCGCGCAGTTCCGCCGCCATCGCCTCGCCCGCGGCGAAGGCCATGCGCGCGGCGTCGCCTCCGCACAGGGAATAGCTCCTGGCCGGCGGGAACTGCGTAAAGGCCCGATCCCGGAGCCGGCGGACCCTCCCTCCTTCCTGGTCGATCGCGATGAACGGGGACGGATGACCCCTCCCGGCGGAAGCGCGGATCTCTCGGCACAGGTCACGGACCTGGCGGGGTCCCTCGACGTTTCTCGCGAACAGGATGACCCCGCACACCGTTCCCTCCCGGAGCCATTTCGCCAGCGGGGGCGGGACGGCTTTCCCCTCGAACCCGACGATTAGGGGATCTAGCCCATCGGGCCGTTTCATGGATTCCTGCTCCTCCGTGTCGCGGATCGCGCGGCCGTTTCCGAAACCTTTATCACAGGACCGGATCGAAGGGGAACCGGATCCGTTATCATGGGGGGGAATTTCTCATTCCGCCGCGGAAGGAGGGAAAGCCATGAGAGCCATCGTGATCGAATCGTTCGGGGGACCCGAGGTGCTTCGCGCCGCGGACCGTCCTTCTCCCGAGCCGTCAGCGGACGAGGTGCTGATCGAAGTCGCCTACGCCGGGGTGAATCCCGTCGACTGGAAGATCCGGGAAGGGATGCTGGCGGGCATGTTCCCCCACGAGTTCCCCCTCATCCCCGGATGGGATGCCGCGGGGACGGTGAAGAGCATGGGAAAGGACGTCACGGGGTTCCGGGTCGGCGACCGGGTGTACGCCTATTGCCGGAAGCCGAAGGTGCAATTCGGCGCCTATGCCGAATTCGTGACGATGAACCACGCCGCGGTTGCGCCCATTCCGAAGAACGTCGGGTTTGCCGAGGCGGCTTCGATCCCTCTGGCCGGGCTGACCGCCTGGCAGTCCCTGTTCGACGCCGCGAAGATCCAGGCGGGGGACCGGGTGCTCATCCACGCGGGCGCCGGAGGCGTCGGGAGCCTGGCGATCCAGTTCGCGAAAACCGCAGGGGCGAAGGTGTATACGACGGCCCGCGGGGTCAACCACGACTACGTCACGTCCCTCGGAGCCGACGTGCCGATCGACTACACGAAAGTGAGTTTTGTCGACGTCGTCCGGAAGATGGAGCCCGGCGGGATCGACCTCGTCTACGATGCGGTCGGGGGGGATATCCAGAGCCGGAGCTACGAGGTCCTGAAAAAGGGAGGGAAACTCATCGCCATCGTGAACCCTCCCCTCGAGGAGGAAGCCCGGCGATACGGGGTCCATGCGTCCCACGTCTTCGTGACGCCAAACGGGGAACAGTTGCGCCGGATCGGAACGCTCCTCGAGAGGGGGGTGGTGAAGCCCCCGGTCATCGAGGAGATGCGCCTCGAGGAGGCGGCGGAGGCGCAGCGGCGAAGCCAGGCGGGCCACGTCCGGGGGAAGATCGTGCTCAAGATCCGTTGAGCTCCGGCGGGGATGCCGCTACTTGATCGCGCCGACCGTGAACCCGGCGATGAACCGGTCGACGAACAGGTTGTAGAGGATGGCGATGGGGACGGAGGCGATGAAGCAGGCCCCCATGAGCGAGCCCCAGAAGTAGACGTCGCCGCGCACGAGAAAGGTCGGGACTCCGACGCTCACGGTGAACTTCGAGGAGGCCGTGATGAAGGTCATCGCATAAACGAACTCCTGCATGACCAGCGTGAAGGTGAAGATGATCACGGTCAGGACGCCGGCGATCGACATCGGCATGACGACCTTCAGAAACGCCCCCAGGCGGCTGTGCCCGTCGATCATGGCCGCTTCCTCGATGTCCTTGGGGATGACCTTGAAAAATCCCATCAGAAGCCAGGTGCAGAAGGGGATGGTGAAGCTCGGGTACACGAGCACGAGGGAGTAGAGGGAGTCCTGCAGCCCGATCGAGCTGATCACCTTGGACAGGGGGATGAACAGGATCGTGGGGGGGACGAGGTACGTCAGGAAGATCCCGATCCCGAGCCGCTCCCCGGTTTTGCCGGTGAGCCGGGCGAGGCTGTATCCGGCGGGAATCGTGGTGACCAAGGTGATGAGGACCACGAGGAACCCGACGAACGCCGTGTTCCAGAGCCATTGCACGAACAACGTGTCGAAGAACAGGACGCGCATATGCTCGAGGGTCGGGGGCATGTGGTACAGGTACGGGTTCGTGTTCGGGTTCATCAGGTCCCGGGTTTCCTTGAACATCGTCATGAGCATCCAGTAGAACGGGAAGGCGGCGAACGCCACAAATGCGGCGAGGATGCCGAAGTTCGCCCCCTTGGCGCCCCATGCTTTCGCCTTGTACATTCCTGTGGACATGGTCAGGTCACCTCCGTGCGCCGGGCAAGGCGCAGCAGCAGGATGGCGCTGGCCGCCAGCACCGGAAAGAGGAACAGCGCGATGGCGGCGCCCGTCCCGAGATCTCCCCCGTCGATCCCCGTGAAGAAGGCCAAGCTAGCGAGGACCTGGGTGGTGTCGTACGGCCCGCCGCGCGTGAGCACGAAAATGACGATCATGTCGGTGAACGCGAAGACCACTCCGAACAGCATGGCCACCAGCATGATGGGGAGCACCAGGGGGATGGTGATCTGGAAATTGTGGCGCCAAAACCCCGCTCCGTCCACGGCGGCCGCATCGTGGATATCCTGGGGGATGGAAGTCAGCCCCCCGAGAAGGATGACCGTCGCCAGCGGCAGGAGGCGCCAGACGTGGACGGTGATGATGGAAGCCATGGCCAGCGTGGGCTGTCCGAGCCAGATGGGCCAGGTCATGGGGCCGAAGATTCCGAGCGCCCGGCAGGACCAGTTGATGATGCTGTAGACCGAGTCGAGGATCCAGAGCCAGCCGATGCTGCCCAGGGAGATCGGCGCCACCCAGGGGAGCAGGATCAGCAGACGGACGACCCATTTCCCCCGGAAATCCTTGAGAAGCGAAAGGGCCAGGATCTTCGCGAGCACCAGCACCAATACCTGGGACGCGAAGGCGAAGACGAAGGTGTTGCGCAGCGCGCGCAAAAACGTTCGATTGCTCAGGAGATGCCGGAAATTATCCAGCCCCAGGAACGACATCTCCTGGCTTGCGACCGTGATGTTGCTCACGGAGTAGAAGAGGGCGAGGAAAAAGGGGAAGCCGACGAGCGCGACGATATAGACGATCGCGGGGGCGATCATCACCCGCCCGAGCCATCTCTCGTTGTCCGCGAACCTTTGGGTTTGGGGGATCACGACCGCTTTTCCCAAAAGCGCCGCGGCTCGGTGCGCAATCCCGTGGCCTGATCGAAGAACTTGATGTCTTTCTCCTTGACGGCGAACTCGTAGGTCTCCCCGGGGGTTATCGACATTTCCACCGTGAACGGGATGTTGATGATCACCTTTTCGTTCGGGAAGGTGTCGCGCATGGTTCCGTAGAGAAGGCGGTCCGCCCCCAGGTGCTCCACCCGGTGGATCTTGGCCCACAGCGTCACCAGGGGCTCGCTGGTGTCGTGGAGGCCAACCGGGAGAAACGTCTCGGGTCGGAACCCCGCGATGTAGTCGTCCCGCTCGAAGAGGTTCATGGGGGGTGAGCCGAGGAACCCGGCCACGAAAGTGTCGGCCGGCTCGTTGTAGACCTCCTGGGGGGACCCCAACTGCCGCACTTTCCCGCCGCTCATCACGGCGATCCGGTCCCCGAGCCCCATCGCCTCCACCTGGTCGTGGGTCACGTAGATGGTGGTGGTCCCGATCCTGCGCTGGAACTGCTGGAGTTCGTCTCTGGCCGAGGTTCTCAGCTTGGCGTCCAGGTTGGACAGCGGCTCATCGAGCAGGAAGACGCTCGGCTCCCGGACGACGGCCCGCGCCAGGGCGACCCTCTGCCGTTCCCCTCCGGACAGCTCGCGGGGCTTGCGGTGGAGCAGCTTGCCGATCCCGAACGTCGAGGCGGCCCACTCCACCTTTGCCGGGATCTGTTCTCCGGGAAAGCCCTGGGCCTTGAGCGGGAAGGCGATGTTTTTATAGACCGTCATGTGCGGGTAGAGGGCGTAGCTCTGGAAGACCATGGCGATCTTCCTTGCCCGTGGGGGCAGGTCGTTCACCACCTGCCCGCCGATGAGAATGTCCCCGGAGGTCTGGGTCTCAAGCCCGGCGATCATCCGGAGCAGGGTGGTCTTCCCGCACCCCGACGGCCCCAGGAAAACGAGAAATTCCCCTTCGTTGACCGAAAGGTCGACGCCGTCGACCGCCTTCACGTCGCCGAAATGTTTCTTGATGTCCCTCGTCTCGACCGTGGCCATGGATGATCGTTCATCTCCCGTTCGTATAGTTTGCCACGAAGGCGGGGGACACTCTTTCCCCGGATGTCCGGGGTCGAAAGTGTCCCCCGTTTCTTCTTTCCCTCATTGCGACGGGCCGGTAGCCCGCATCAAATCATTTTTCTCTCTCTCCACTTGTCCCAGATGCGCTTGCAGGCGGCTTCCGCTTGAGCGAGCGCCACCTCGGGGGTTTCCGCACCGACGGCCGCCTTGGCGAACATCGTGTTCAGGACCCACGTGCTGAAGACCTCGTCGATCGCCGCGGTCGCGTATCCCGGGTAGCCAACGTTCGTCGCCCAGTCCAGCACGTCCGACAGGACCGCGTACTTGTCGGGCGGGTTCGCCTTGGGGTCGTGCGCGATCAGTTTCTGCAGGTCGGGAACGGTATTGGGGAAGCAGGGGAAGTTGTAGAATTCGCTGGCTAGGAACGCAGTCCTAAAGTTGCCGATGTAGTCGACGAGGAACTTTTTCGCCCCCTCGATGTTCTCGGCGAACTTCCAGATCGCGTAGACGTCCATGACGTGCTCGAGGCCGATGCGCCTCACCGGGCCCTTGGCCGCCTTCGTGATGTTGATCCTGTCGCCGATCGGCATCTTCTCGTTCTCCGCCGTCCGGGTGACCGAGATCGCGTTCAGAACGGCCGAGACCTTGCCCGCCAGCATCGCGCGGTTGTTCGAGGAGGCGTCCCACGCGAGGA
Source organism: Candidatus Deferrimicrobiaceae bacterium (assembly GCA_035763765.1). Lineage (GTDB taxonomy): Bacteria > Desulfobacterota > Deferrimicrobia > Deferrimicrobiales > Deferrimicrobiaceae > CSP1-8. Next base: position 924 of record DASUAN010000313.1, on the reverse strand, counting down.
CCTCCGGGGTCATCGCCTCCTCGAAGAGCGCCTTCACGAACTTGATCGCCTCGAGCGTGTGATCGGATTTGAGGACGAGGTTTCCATCCGAATCCTGGACGGAGGCTCCGAACGAGTACATGATGGCCCGCATCGCCATCCCCGTGTCGATCTCGGCCGACAGCCCGACTCCGACCGGGATGCCGTGCTTCTTCTTGATCTTCGCCCCGCCGACGCGCATGTCGTCCCAGGTGTCCGGCCCCTTTGCCATCCCGATATCGCCCCAGAGAACCTTGTCGTAGTTGATGGGGTCGGGGACGTAGCTGTCGGAGAATCCGTAATATTTCTTCGTCTTCGGGTTGTAGGTGCTCTTGACGGCCAGGTCGATGGGCCTGCCGTACTTCTTTTCGCACTCCTGATAGATCTCTTTATGGTCGATCACCTGGTCTTCGTAGACCGGGCACGGCCACAGGAACATGAACAGGTCGTGCCCTTTCTGGGCGGCGACCTCCGCGGCCGCGCGGGAGTTAATCACCGCGAGCCCGATGTTGTCCACGATTACCTGCATGCCGTTCTTTTCTCCCCATTCCTTTACATATACGTTGTTGAACCACTTGTCGTACCCGGGGACGAAGTGGTTCCACTGCAGGATCTTCAAGGTCTTGCTTGCCCCGTAGGATTTCCGGGAGATGATGATCGTCGGGCCGACTCCGGCCGCGACCGCCCCGATCCCGGTGGCCTTGATGAAATCCCGCCTCGAAATGGTTCTCCGTTTTGTTTTTTTCATTCTGCTTCCTCCTTCCGTTTGAGGACGAGTTCCGTTTCGGTCCGATAGAAACCCTTCCCGTACGCATAGGTCATGCACACCAGGGTCTTGACCAATCACCTCCTTGCTGGGATGCTCCCGAAAAATTCGAATATTGTTTGATTATAAACAATTACAGT
>DASUAN010000312.1:0-2700 GCA_035763765.1 Candidatus Deferrimicrobiaceae bacterium | reverse complement strand
CGCGATTTTCCTACGGGGAGGAGGGGGGAAGGAAGCCTCTCCTCCTCGTCTTTTTTTCGATCTTCTGCGACCCGTGTCGAGGCGGACTGCCGATCGTGCAACAGATCCAGGACAAGTATGGGGACGGGGGCATGGACGTGGCGGCGGTTTCCCTGGACGGGGAAGTCCTGAAGGCAACGGTCGCCGGATTCGCGAGGCAGGAGGGGTACACCTTCCGGGTTCTGATCGACGAAGGAGACGAGCGGAAGTTGTTCCGCGTCGCGGAATCGTACCGGGTCACCGAGATGCCCACCTTCTACCTCGCGGACCGGGGGGGTAGGATCGTCTTCAGCCGGACGGGCCGGGTCGCGGAGGACGATCTTTTCAAGGCCGTTCAGACCGCGCTGAAAAAATAGCGGGGGTCCCGAGCGTGTCTGCCCAGCCCCGTTTCCTGATCTTCGATCCGACCGGCGAAGGGTGGCCGAAGATCTCCCTTCCCCAGGTGGCGTTCGCGGGCCGGTCCAACGTCGGCAAATCCTCGCTTCTGAACGCGCTGGTCGGGCATTCGCGCCTGGCCCGGGTCAGCCGGACGCCCGGCAGGACGCGCGGGATCGCCGTCTTCGAGATCGAAGGGCGGTTCGCCTTCGCGGATCTTCCGGGGTACGGATTCGCCAAGGTGTCCAAGGCGGAGCGCGAGACCTGGAAGAGGCTGGTGGAAGGATACTTTTCCGGATGCCGGCGGCTTCGCAAGGTGTACCTTCTCGTGGACGTGCGGCGCGGGCCGGAGAAAGAGGAAAGAATGCTCGCGGACTACCTGGCGTCTCTTTCCATCCCCTACCGGTGGGTCGGGACGAAGGCGGACAAGATTCCGGCGAAGGACCGGAAGGGCATCGAACCCCTCTTCTCCGGGGCCTCCTGGCTGGATGCCGGAGGGCCCCCGGTGATCGTTTCCGCGAAGACGAAAGCGGGGATCGACCTTCTCTGGCGGGACATCCGGAAGGTTTTTTCTTCTTGATTTTAAGGCCTGGAAGGGGTAAGATTTTCGGGTTTTAAACCGGCTAAAGTCCTGCCAAGAACGCCATTTTTACTCGACAGTCCGGCGGTTACCCGGCGGGCGCGGAGGACACCCGTTGTTCACCATCACCGAGAGCAGAGAGATCGCCAAGAACGTCTTCTTCCAGAAGATCGAGGCGCCACGGATCGCCCGCAAACGGAAGGCGGGGCAGTTCCTCGTGGTCCGGAAGGGGGAGATGAGCGAGCGCATCCCCTTGACCATTGTGAATTCGGACCCGGCGGAAGGGACGGTGACCATCATCTACCAGGTGGTCGGAAAATCGACCGCGGAGCTTGCCTCGATGAAGCCGGGCGAGGCGGTTCTCGACCTCGTCGGCCCGCTGGGGCTTCCCACCCACATCGAGAACTTCGGCACCGTCGTCGGGATCGGCGGCGGAATCGGTACGGCGCCCCTCCTTCCCATTGCAACCGCCATCAAGAACGCCGGGAACCGGCTGATTTCAATCGTCGGGGCTCGGACGAAGGATCTCCTCATCCTCGAGGAGGAGATGAAGGGGATCAGCGACACCCTGGTCGTCACCACCGACGACGGCTCGTACGCGAAGAAGGGGTTCGTCACCGCGGCCCTGCAGGAGTTCATCGACGCCGGGGAGAAGATCGACCTGTGCATCGCCATCGGGCCGGTTCCCATGATGCGCGCGGTGGCCGAGGTCACCCGGCCCCACGGGATCAAGACGGTGGTGAGCCTGAACCCCATCATGGTGGACGCCACGGGGATGTGCGGCGCCTGCCGGGTGACCGTGGGCGGGACGACCAAGTTCGTCTGCGTCGACGGGCCGGAATTCGACGGCCACGAGGTCGACTTCAAGGAGCTGACCATGCGCAACCGCGCCTACCTGAAGGAAGAAAAGGTGGCGATGGAACGATTTGAGCACAAGGACGGCAAGTGCGCGGGAGGGAAGACCCCGGCCGCCGGAACGGGTGCGGCGGACAAGGCGACCGTGACGACGGGAGGGGGACGGTAATGGCCGAAGGGAAACCGACTCCCCGCCCCAAGCCGTTCAGCATCCCCCGTCAGCCGATGCCGGAGCAGCCCCCGGAGGTTCGGAGAAAGAACTTCCGGGAGGTTCCCTTCGGGCTGACCCCCGATCTGGCCATCCTCGAGGCCAGCCGCTGCATCCAGTGCAAGAACCCGGCGTGCGTCAAGGGGTGTCCGGTCAACATCAAGATCCCCCAGTTCATCGACCTCGTCCGCCAGGGGAAATTCATCGAGGCCGCCCGGAAGATCAAGGAGGACAACGCCCTCCCCGCGGTGTGCGGACGCGTATGCCCCCAGGAGGAGCAGTGCGAGATGCCGTGCGTCCTGAGCAAGCGGGGCGACCCGGTGGCCATCGGACGGCTCGAGCGGTTCGTCGCGGACTTCGAGCGGGTCACCGGCAACGTGGTGATTCCCGAAGTCGCCCCCCCCACGGGCAAGCGCGTGGCGGTCGTGGGATCGGGCCCCGCAGGCCTCACCGTCGCGGGCGACCTCGTCCAGCTGGGGCACGACGTCACCATCTTCGAGGCGCTCCACAAGCCGGGGGGAGTGCTCATGTACGGCATCCCCGAGTTCCGGCTCCCGAAGGACATCGTGGAGGCCGAGGTGGACTACGTGGTGAAGCTCGGGGCAAAACTCGAATGCGACGTGGTCGTCGGGAAGACGATCAC
>DASUAN010000311.1:0-3262 GCA_035763765.1 Candidatus Deferrimicrobiaceae bacterium | reverse complement strand
GGCGCGCACGGCCGAGTTCCGGCAGCGGATCGAACAGGGGGAGCCGCTCGACAGCCTGCTCCCCGAGGTGTTCGCCACCGTCCGGGAGGTCGGCAAGCGGGTCCTCTCCATGCGCCACTTCGACGTCCAGCTCGTGGGCGGGGTGGTGCTGCACGAGGGGAAGATCGCCGAGATGCGCACCGGTGAGGGGAAGACGCTCGTCGCCACCCTCCCGATCGTCCTGAACGCCCTGACGGGGCGGGGCGTCCACCTGATCACCGTGAACGATTACCTCGCCCGCCGGGACGCGGAGTGGATGGGGACGATCTACAAGGTCCTCGGCCTCTCGGTCGGGGTCATCGTCCACGGGATGGACGACACCGAACGGCAGGCGGCCTACCGGTGCGACGTGACCTACGGGACGAACAACGAGTTCGGGTTCGACTACCTCCGGGACAACATGAAGTTCCGCACGGAGGACATGGTCCAGCGGGAGCTGCACTACGCGATCGTGGACGAGGTCGACTCCATCCTGATCGACGAGGCGAGGACACCGCTGATCATCTCCGGCCCCGCGGAGGAGTCCACCGACAAGTATGCCCGGATCAACTCGGTCGTCGGGTACCTGAAGGCGGAGGCCGACTACAAGGTCGACGAGAAGGCCCGCAGCGTGCTCATGACCGAGGACGCCGGGATCCCCAAGATCGAGCGGCTCCTCAACATCGACAACCTCTACGACCCCCGGAACATCGAGATCCTCCACCACGTGAACCAGGCGCTCAAGGCCCACGTTCTCTTCAAGCGGGACGTGGACTACATGGTCAAGGACGGCCAGGTCGTCATCGTCGACGAGTTCACGGGGCGCCTGATGCCCGGCCGCCGGTGGTCGGACGGACTGCACCAGGCGGTGGAGGCGAAGGAGGGGGTCAAGATCGAGAACGAGAACCAGACCCTGGCCACGATCACCTTCCAGAACTACTTCCGGATGTTCGAGAAACTCGCCGGGATGACCGGCACCGCCGACACGGAGGCGGTGGAGTTCCAGCAGATCTACAAGCTCGACGTGGTGGTCATCCCCACGAACATGCCGATGGTACGGAACGACCAGGGGGACCAGATCTACCGGACGGAGCGGGAAAAGTTCCAGGCCGTCCTCGAGGAGGTGAAGGCCCTGCACGAGGCGGGACGCCCGGTCCTGGTGGGCACGGTCTCCATCGAGAAGTCGGAGCGGCTCTCCGGGCTCCTGTCCCGGCAAGGGATCCCCCACAACGTGCTGAACGCCAAGCACCACGAGCGGGAGGCGCAGATCATCGCCGAGGCCGGACAGCCCGGAAAGGTCACGATTGCCACGAACATGGCCGGCCGCGGGGTGGACATCAAGCTCGGCGAGGGGGTGGTGGGGAAGGGGGGGCTCCACATCGTCGGCACCGAGCGGCACGAATCCCGCCGGGTCGACAACCAGCTCCGGGGGCGCGCGGGGCGGCAGGGGGACCCCGGCTCTTCCCGCTTCTATCTCTCCCTGGAGGACGACCTCCTCCGCATCTTCGGGTCCGAACGGATCGCCCCCATCATGGAGAGACTGGGGATGGAGGAGGGAGAGCCGATCGAGCACGGGATGATCAACAAGGCGGTCGAGAACGCGCAGAAGAAGGTCGAGGCGCACAACTTCGACATCCGCAAGCATCTCCTCGAGTACGACGACGTGATGAACCGGCAGCGGACCGTCATCTACGAGATGCGGCGGGAGGTGCTCTCCGGGGAGAGCATGCGGGAGACCGTCTTCGAGATGGCCGGGGAGGTCGGGGAGGAGCTGGCCGACCGGTTCGCGGAGGAGAAGGTCCACCCCGAGGAGTGGGATCTCGCGGGGCTCCAGGACGCGGTCTTCTCCCAGTTCGGGTTCCGCCCGGAGTTCCCGGAGGAGGAGATTCCGAAGCTCTCCCGGGCGAGGATCGGGGGGCGGATCGAGGAGGGGTACGGCGCCGCCTACCGGAAGAAGGAGGAGGAGTACGGCGAGGAGGCGATGCGCTACCTCGAGCGGATGTTCCTCCTCTCGACGATCGACGCCCTCTGGAAGGACCACCTGCTCTCCATGGATCACCTCAAGGAGGGGATCGGCCTCCGCGGCTACGCCCAGAAGGACCCGCTGAAGGAGTACCAGCGGGAGGGGTTCGAGATGTTCTCCGACCTGGTGATCCGGATCAAGTCGGAGGCGCTCCGGAGGCTCTTCCACGTGCGGGTGCAGCGGGAGGAGGAGCCCGCGAGGCTGGCCGCGCGGGCGCCGGCCGGTCCGCGGCGGGTGAACCTCTCCCGCGGGGAGATCTCGAAGGCGGGGGCGAAGACCCAGCAGCGTTCCTCCCGGAAGGTCGGGCGGAACGAGCCCTGCCCCTGCGGGTCCGGGAAGAAGTACAAGAAGTGCTGCGGGGCGGGAGGATAACCCGACGTGCGTCCCGTCCGGTCGATCGTCGTCCCCGGGTTCCGCGGCGCCGCGACCGCCTGCGGGATCAAGAAATCGGGGAAGCCCGACCTCGCCCTGGTCGTGAGCGACCTCCCCTGCGCCTCCGATGTCGTGTTCACGCGGAACCGCGTGGCCGCGGCCCCCGTCGCGTGGGGGCGGGCGCTCCGCTCCCGGTCGCGTCTGCGCGGCGTCCTCGTGAACAGCGGAAACGCGAACGCCTGCACCGGGGAGGAGGGGGTCCGCGCGGTCCGGGAGACCGCCGCCGCCGCGGCCCGTTCTCTGGGGCTTCCGGCGGGCGCCCTCCTGGTTTCCTCGACCGGCGTCATCGGCGTTCCGTTCCCTTCCGGAAAGATCCTGTCGGCGATCCCCAAGCTCTGCTCCTCCCTGTCCCCGAGGGGGATCGTGCAGGCCGGCGCGGCGATCCTGACCACCGACGCCTACCCCAAGCGGGGGGTCCGCAGGATCCGGGTCCGCGGGAGGACGATCACCCTCGGCGGGATCGCCAAGGGGGCCGGCATGATCGCCCCGAACATGGGGACGATGCTCTCCTACGTCTTCACCGACGCGGCCCGGACCGCCGACCTCCGGCGGGTCTTCCGCCGGGGCGTGGAGCGCAGCTTCAACCGGATCGTCGTGGACGGCGACACGAGCACGAACGACACGGCGGCGGTCTTCGCGAGCGGGGCCTGCGGGCTTCCCCCGCTCTCCGGAAGGGATCTGGAGGCCTTCGCCGCCGCCCTCGAATCGCTCCTGCTCGACCTGGCGCTCATGATCGTCCGGGACGGGGAAGGGGCCACCCGGGTGGTCCGGGCCGCGGTGACGGGGGCG
>DASUAN010000310.1:0-3300 GCA_035763765.1 Candidatus Deferrimicrobiaceae bacterium | reverse complement strand
CGCCGACGCGCTGCAGTGGTACAAGTACATCGTCAAGAACGTCGCGCGGAAATTCGGCAAGACCGTCACGTTCATGCCGAAACCCCTCTTTGCGGACAACGGGAGCGGGATGCACACGCACCAGTCCCTGTGGAAAGGGGGGAAGCCTCTCTTCGCCGGCGAGGAGTACGGGGGGCTGTCCAAGATGGCCCTTCACTACATCGGCGGGGTGTTGAAGCACGCGTCCGCCATCTGCGCCTTCTCGAACCCGACGATGAACTCGTACAAGCGGCTCGTGCCCGGATTCGAGGCTCCGGTGAACCTGGCGTACTCGAGCCGGAACCGGTCCGCCTCGATCCGCATCCCGATGTATTCGGCCTCTCCGAAGGCCAAGCGGATCGAGTTCCGGACGCCCGACCCGTCCTGCAACGGATACCTCGCCTTTGCCGCGATGCTCATGGCCGGCCTGGATGGGATCCAGAACAAGATTCACCCGGGGGACCCGCTCGACAAGGACATCTACGCGCTTTCCCCGGAAGAGCTCGCCGGCGTCCCGACCACCCCGGGGTCGCTCGAAGAGTCTCTGAGGGCTTTGGAGGCGGACCACGACTTCCTGCTCAAGGGAGACGTGTTCACCGTCGACGTGATCGAGAAGTGGATCGAGTACAAGATGGACGCCGAGGTCAACCCGACCAAGATGCGACCGCACCCGCACGAGTTCTTCCTCTACTTCGACTGCTGAAGCCGCGATTCCAGGCGCACGGAGCGGGGCCCTTCGGGGCCCCGCCGATTTGCCCCCTTTTTTTCCCGGGGCGTTGGGAATATCCTAATGCGCATGCGAAAGGCCGTGGCCGTCCTCGCCGTTCTCTTCCTGGTTTCGACCGCCCTCCGGACCGGCGCAGCGGATTCCGCCGGGGAGGGCGATCTTCCGGTTCCCTCCTCCGTTTCCCTCCTGGAGGCGGTCCGGCACGCCCTGTCCCATTCGCGGGAGGGCCGCATCGCCGCACGGGACGTCCGGGTCGCCGAGGAGGGAAGGGTACGGGCTGGCGCCCGGCGGCTCCCCCGCGTCGACGCGTCGTCCGACTACACGACCCTTTCCGAGGATCCTGCGATATTCATCCAGGGGATGGAGACCCAGACGATGGACCGGTCGGTCCTGCGGGCCCGCGTGACCGCCGAACAGACGATCTTCGATTTCGGGAAAACCGGCGCCCGGGTATCCCAGGCGGACGCAAGGATCGAGGTCGCGGAGAGAAAAGCCGCGCTGACGAAGGAGCGGGTCGCCTTCGGGGTCATCGCCGCCTTCCTTTCCGCCCGGCGTGCGGCGCAGCTCTTGCACGTCGCCGAGGAGTCCCTCGCGGCGGCGAGGGAGCACCGGAAAGTCGCCGGGGACCTATACGATTTGGGGGTGGTGGCCAGGAACGACCTGCTGGCCGCGGAGGTGCAGGTTGCCAACGAGGAGGCCGCGCTGATCGCCGCCGAGAACCGTCTGGAGCTGTCGCATTCGCGACTCGCCCTCCGGATGGGGTTTTCCGGGGAGAAGGCGGTAACTCCCGCCCAGGGCGATTTCCCCTTCCCGGCGGGCCCTTTGCCTCCTTTGTCCGAAAGTCTGGGCACGGCGGCCTCGAAGCGGCCCGAGCTCCAAGCCCAGGACGCGTTCATCCGGGAGGGTGCGGCGGCCGTGACCGCGGCGCGGGCGGAGTTCGCCCCCACCTTCTTCGGGCAGGGCGGGTACTCGTACGAGAGCAACGACTTCAATCCGAATCCGAACGTCTTCTCCCTGGTGCTCGGGGGGAAGATCAACCTCTTCTCCGGGTTCTCCGACGAGGCGGCGAGGCGCGAGGCGCTGCTCACCGTGGACCGGCGGAAGGAGGAAAGATCCCTGCTCGGGGACGAGATCTCGCTCTCGGTGAAAGGGGCGCACCTCGCCGTCACCGAGGCGGAGAAGAAGAAGGCGGTCGCGGAGGTGGCCGTCGATCGGGCGGAGGAGAATCTGCGGATCCAGAACAACCGGTACCAGGAGGGGCTCTCCATCTCGACCGAGATCCTGGATGCCCAGACCCTGCTCACGCGGGCGAAGACGGACCTTTCGAATTCCGTGTACGACCTGTACGAGGCCCGCTACCGCCTCCTGGTCGAGCGGGGCGAACTGCTCGACTTCCTGAGCCCCCTCCTGGGTCCCGCCGCGGGGGGGGAAGCCGCGCCCCCGGCGGGTCCGGGGCAGGGTCGGTGAGAGGGACCCTGCGCCGTTTTTCCCGGACGGGCCCGGCCATCTTCGCGGCCCTTCTCCTTTCGGGGTGCTCCACCGCGAACGACGACGCATCGCTGTCGGTTAGGCTGACCTACCCGCAGGAGGGGGCCGCAGCCGTCGCCGCGACCGGCGGACCGTCGACCGCCGGGCCTGGTGCTCCGACCGCCCACCCGGCATACGCGAAAGTGCCGGAGAACCGGATCCTGATCCGGGTTCTGGCCCCCCACATCGCGACGCCCATCGAGGCGTGGTTCGACCGATCCGCGGGCCGCGGCGAGATCTCCGGGATCCCTCCCGGGAGCCGGATCGCGGTGGAAGTGGACGAGTACGACAACACCGCCCTGACCCTGGGCACGAACGCCCCGCTGCTCGGGCGCGGGTGGGCGCACGGCATCGCCCTTTCCCCCGGGGAGACCCGGAACGTCACGGTCCCGATGTACGACAGGGGAACGATCGTCCGCGTCTGCGGCGCCGCTCCGGTCGGAGGGGCGGGGACGGCGGGGGATGCAGGGGACGGGGGACTGGCGGTCGATGCCCTGCTGGGACAGCCGCTCGCCGTCGAGGTCGGGCCGGACGACTCGGTCTTCGTCTCCTCGGCCCAGTTCAACCGGATCCGCCGGATCGACCGGTACGGGTACATCTCCCACTACGCGGGGAACGGCCCCCATGGAGTTCTCAATGGGGGAGAGGATGCTGCGACAGCACCTATGGGAAGCGTGTTTGATATGGATACCGACGGGTCGGGTAATCTTTACGTGATCAATTGGTGGCAAGAGATCATCAAGATCGATGCTGCATCAAAAAAAATAGCTATTAAATATGGAGGACAGCCGTTCAACTCAGCCGCCAAGCCCGACCTGGCCGTGGTCGACGACGACACGATCTACTACACGAACGGGATGGAGAACCGGGTCTACCTCGTCTCGGGCGGCGCCCGGTCGGACTACGTGATGGACAACACCCCCTGGCAGACCCAGGAAGGGGCCGACAAGGACTTCTACCCGCTCAGATATCCTGCGAGCGTCACAACTGATCCCTCGGGTTTGTCTGTAAATTTCACTGACAGAGAT
>DASUAN010000309.1:0-2142 GCA_035763765.1 Candidatus Deferrimicrobiaceae bacterium | reverse complement strand
ATCCGTCGCACCTCGACGTCCGCGGGTTTTCCTACCTTTCCTTCTGGGTCCGGGGGGAGCGCGGGGGCGAAGCGTTCCGGATCAAGATCGCCGACAAGGCCTGGGCCGCGAGGGAAGACGGGCTGACCGCCGGACCCGTATCGGAGTTCCTCCCGGGGGGCGTCACGAAAGAGTGGCGGGAAGTACTGATCCCCTTGGAGATCCATTCCTCCCTCCGCCGGGAGGCGATGGCGTTTTTGACGTTCGACTTCGACACGCCGGGAAGACATACCGTCTATGTCGACGACATCAGCTTCAAGAAGAATCCGGGGATCCCCACCCCGGTGACCCCGAAAGCGCCGACGCCCATGGCGAAGCGCAAGGATCTCCCGCGCGCCATGTGGGTCTGGGAACCTCTCCCCCTGCTCCTTAAGCCGGCGCGGCGGGCCGATTTCTTCCGGTTCTGCAAGCGGGAGCGGATCGGGCGGGTGTGGTTGCAGATTCCCATCCGGATCGTGCGACCCCCGGGAACAGGAGGGTATGCCCTGCCATCCCCGGGGGAGGAATTCGACGTCGAGATATCCCACCCGGCCGAGCTGCGATCCTTCCTCTCCGACGCGCACGGGCAGGGGATCCGGGTCGAGGCGCTGGACGGCGCGCCGGAATACGCCGCAAAGAGGTACCATCGCGTCGTCCTAGCGGTCGTCGATGCGGTGATCGCTTTCAACCGGGGATCCCCGCCCGACGACCGGTTCGACGGCGTTCATTTCGACATCGAGCCCTACCTCCTGATCGGGTGGCATGTCCGGGAACTCCGGGAACCGATCCTCGCCGAGTTCCTGGAGCTCAACCTCGAATGCCTCCGGCGGATCCGGTCGCAAAGCGAAATGACGTACGGAATCGACATCCCCTTCTGGTGGCAGTCCCCGGATCCGGAGACCGGGGAAGCGATCGCAGCGGTCGCGTTCCGCGGCGCACGGAAAGCCGCGAGCTTTCACCTGATCGACCGGCTCGACTTCGTGGGCGTGATGAACTACCGCAACGCGGCGGACGGCGCCGACGGCATGCTGGCGCATGGTCTGGAGCTTCTCGAATCCGCAGAGAAATCGCGCAAGGCCCGCTTGTACATGGGAGTCGAGACGATCACCGAACCACCGATCGAGGTCTGGTTCGCATCGGGACTTCCGAAGAGAGATTTCGGGAAGATCCTCTCGGCCCGGGCGCAAGACCTCCTTTCCGAAAGCCGAATCAACGGCTTCCGGATGCGGGTCCTGGACGACGGCGCCCATCTCCATCTCGGGATCGAGATTCCTCCCGGCGCTTCGCCCGAGCGAAAAGAGGCAGCCTCCGGAACGATCGCGCGGATCGCACGAATTCTCGCCCCCCCGGATTCCGATTCCACGGGAAGCCGAACCAAGGAGATCACGCAAGCGGCGCTGCGAAAACTCTCCCGGGATCCGGAGTGGAGGGATCCGAAGCTGCGGGACATCCCCCACCCCTCGGGAGAGGAATCTTACCCCGGGTTCCAGGCGACGAGCGTCTTCCTGCCGAAGATCACCTTCGGATCCAGATCGATCTCGGATATGCGTTCGGAGCTTGAGGCCGCGGAGGAGGAATTCCGGGACTACGAGCGGTACTCCGGAATCGCCGTCCATCACTACGAGTCGTACCGCAGGATGGTCGAATCGTCCAACCGGTAGGGTATTCCTCCCGGCGCGACGAGCAACGGGGTCCACGATTTGCGGAAGCCGGCCAGGTCCCAGCGCCCCGGGAGTGCCACTCGTCGATGTGCCGGAGAAGGATCTTTGCCATTCGGTCGTCCGACCGTTGGCCCTCCTGACGGAAGAGGGTTTGGCCCGAGGGGGGGGAAAGCGCGTGCTGGGGGACGGTCCCTGTTGATCCGCCGGGGCTTCCTGTGCCCTAATGGACCAAGCCGAATAAAAAAATCGAACTCGGAAGGGATCCGATGGGAAAGGCCTCTGCGATACTCTCCGCGTTCCTGCTGGTTGTCGGCATCGTAGCCGTCCGTGCGACGGCGATGGCTCCTGCCCCGAAGAAGGAGCCCGTTCCCCCTGCGCCCCCTGCGCAGGCGCCGGTCCGCATCGAGCAGGGGGCGCCGGATCCGTACCGGTTCACCCACGAGGAGATGGGAATGATCCGGGA